>JAWVYG010000356.1:0-4200 GCA_033722815.1 Halioglobus sp. | reverse complement strand
CGCGCTGGAGCAATCACTGTTGTCGTTCTTCCCCGAGGCCATCGGCCTGCGGGTACTGCCCGTGGGCGAACTCGGCACCGCCACCTTTACCAGCGCCGACCAGGGCCTGCGCAGCCACATACAGGTGGACATGGTGCGCCGCTCCAGTGAGGGCAAGCAGGTCGCACCGGAGTCCTACGAGGTCGAGGGACAGTGGTACACCTCCTTCGTGTCCCTGGTGAAACACCCGCAGATCGACGATCGCAGGGCGGTGATCCTGCTCACCCTGGATAACGACTACCTGTCCAGCCAGCTGTCGGCGCTCAATACCGACCTCGGCGCGTTTGCGCTGGAACAGCTGCACATATCCAAGACCGGACGCGAGCAGGCGCGGACGATCGCCACCAGCGGCTCATCCAACAGCGACGACGTCTGGTACGCGGAATTACCCAACGCCGACTGGCGGGTCGCCTTCAGCCCGTCGCGGGCACTCGAGGACGAACTGGGTATCAACGGCCTGCCGCTGCTGGCCGTGCTGGCGATGACCCTGCTGGCGGCAATCGGCAGCGTCGGGCTCTTCGTCCGACGCTTCCCGCGCACCCTGGAGCGGGAAGCCGAAAAAATCATCGCGGCCGCGGACCGCCGTTCACCGCTTGAGCTGAAGGTGCCGGAGCTGATAGAGGTCGCCAAGCAGTTGCGGCGTGTAACCCTGCGTACACTGCGCCAGGCGGAGGGGGAGCCGAAGGCCGCCGCCTCTGACGCCGCGCCGGCGGCGACGCCGGCGCAGGACGAGGTACTGGCCAACCCGCTGTACCACGCGCAGGGCGGCATGCTGGTGGAGGAGCACGACGCCGATTCACTGGACCTCGACCTGGCGTTGAACGAGGAGGCTGCGCCGGCCGGGGGCAAACTCCCCGATCATATCTTCCGCGCCTACGACATCCGCGGCCACGCCAAGCAGGAGCTCACCGACGACCTGGTAACCAGGATAGGCAAAGCCATTGGCACCATCGCGGGGGAGCGCGGCGAACAGACGCTGATCATCGGCTGTGACGGCCGCACCTCAAGCCCGCGCATCAAGGCCGCGCTGGTGCGGGCGCTGATGGAGACCGGGCGCGACATCGTCGACATCGGCCTGGTGCCGACGCCGTTGTTGTACTACGCCACGCGCCACCTCGAATACCACTCCGGAATCATGGTGACCGGAAGCCACAATCCGCCCGACGACAACGGCCTGAAAATCGTGCTAGACCAACAGACGATAGCCGCCGGCGGCATCCAGGAGATCAAGCAGCGCGCCGCGGCGGGAAATTTCGCGGACGGCAACGGCCGCATGGTCCGCGAGGACATCGTCGCGGACTACATCCACGAGATTCTCGAGGACATCGCGATTGCCGTGCCGCTGAAGGTGGTCATCGACGCGGGCAATGGCGCCACCGGGGAAGTGGCGCCGGAACTGTTCCGTGAACTGGGCTGCGAGGTGGTGCCGCTGCACTGCAAGATCGACGGCACCTTCCCCAACCACCCGCCGGACACCAGCAACGAGAACAACCTCGCTGACCTCGCGCGGGCAGTGAAGGAATCCAGCGCGGACTTTGGCGTCGCCTTCGACGGCGATGGTGACCGCCTGGCCGTGGTCACCTCCAGCGGCCGTATCGTGCGCACCGATGTTCTGCTGATGCTCTACGCCCAGGACGTCGTGTCGCGCAACCCCGGTGCAGACGTGGTGTTCGACGTCAAGTGCAGCCGCAACCTGACCAACCTGATCACGCACCACGGTGGCCGCCCGGTACTGTGGAAGACCGGCCATGCCTTCATGAAGGAGAAAATGCGCGAGACCGGCGCCCTGCTCGGCGGCGAGTTCTCCGGGCATATCTTCTTCGGCGAGCGCTGGTACGGTTTCGACGACGGCATGTACGCCGCGGCGCGCCTGGCGGAGATCATGAGCACCCAGGGCGACAGCCTCGATGACGCCATTGACAAGTTCCCGACGACCGTCAACACTCCCGAGATACTCATCCCGGTGCCGGACGACTACAAGTTCCAGCTCATCGACAAGATCGTCAACAATGCGGACTTCTCCTCCGGCAAGGTGAATACCCTGGACGGCATCCGTGTCGATTTCAGCGACGGCTGGGGCCTGGTGCGGGCCTCCAACACCGGGCCGGCGCTGACGGCGCGCTTTGAAGCGGACACGCCGGAACACCTGGAGATCATCCAGGACGAGTTTCGCGCCCAGATCGCCCTGATCGATCCGAAGGTCGAGCTCAACTTCTAGCGCCTCTTCGTGCCGATAGCGGGCACGCCCGGGTCTTCGGGGTGGGCAGCAACAGACACCAGGACAGGAATATGTCACTCGATCGCGATGCAGCGCTCAATGTCGCCAAGGTTCTGACCGAGGCGCTGCCCTACATCCAGCGTTTCACCGGCAAGACCATCGTCGTCAAGTTCGGCGGCAATGCCATGGTCGACCCGTTGCTGCACGAGAGTTTCGCCCGGGACGTGGTGCTGATGAAGCTGGTGGGCATGAATCCCGTGGTCGTCCACGGCGGCGGGCCCCAGATTGGTGCACTGCTGGAGAAACTGAACATTCACACCGAGTTCGTGGACGGCATGCGCGTTACCGACGCGCAGACCATGGACGTGGTGGAGATGGTGCTCGGCGGCTCCGTCAACAAGGAAATCGTCGCCTCCATCAACCGCAACGGCGGCAGGGCCCTGGGCGTGACCGGCAAGGACGGCCAGTTGATCCGCGCCAGGAAACTGGTCGTGAATCGTCCCGGCCCGGAGCTGGACGCCCCGGAAATAGTGGATATCGGCCACGTCGGCGAGGTCGAGCAGATCGACACCGGGGTACTCGAGGTGATACTCGGCAGCGACTTCATCCCCGTTATCGCGCCCATCGGCGTCGGGCGGGACGGCGCCACCTACAACATCAACGCCGACCTCGTCGCGGGCAAGCTGGCGGAGGTCATGCAGGCGGAGAAACTCATGCTGCTGACCAACGTCGCGGGCCTGCTGGATAAAAAAGGCAACACACTGACAGGCCTGTCCACCGGGCAGGTCGACGAACTCATCGCCGACGGCACCATCAGCGGCGGCATGCTGCCCAAGATCAGTTGCGCCCTGGACGCGGTGAAGAGCGGCGTCAACAGTGCCCACATCATCGACGGCACCGTACCCCACGCAGTGCTGCTCGAAACCTTCACCGACGAAGGCATGGGCACACTCATCAGCAACCGCCGGTAAGTAAAAAACAGCAAAAAATGATCGCCATCACTGCCGCCCTTATTGCAGGCGCGCCGGGTAGCAGCTAGCATTAGTTGGTACCCACTTGTGACTGGATCGACATGCCCCCGAGAAAATCTCAACGGCGCCAGCAAATTCTCGAAGCGCTCGCGCAGATGCTGGAGGCCAATCCCGGCAACCGCATTACAACCGCCGGCCTGGCAAAGCAGGTTGGCGTTTCAGAGGCGGCACTGTACCGGCACTTCCCGTCCAAATCGAAAATGTTCGAGGGGCTGATCGAGTTCATCGAAGACACGCTGTTCAGTCGCGTCAATATCATTCTCAACGAAGAACCGACCGCCGAACGGCGCTGCGAAAAAATGCTGATGCTGTTGCTGGCTTTCGCCGAACGCAACCCCGGGATCACGCGGATCCTCACCGGTGACGCACTTGCGGGTGAAACCGACCGGCTACACCAGCGCGTGGCGCAGTTGTTCGACCGTTTCGAAACACAGCTGCGGCAGGTCATCCGCGACGCGGAAGTCCGCGAGGGCCTGCGGCCCGTGGCGCCGCTCAACGTCGCCGCCAACCTGTTGATGTGCGCCGCGGAGGGAAGGATTTCCCAGTATGTACGCAGCGGCTTCAAGCGCCCGCCGACGGCGGACTGGCCCGCCCAGTGGCAGTTGCTCATCGACGGCTTCTTCCGCGAGACGGTAAGCCCGCCCATGGGCAGCCAGGCGCCCAGCTACGCCTCGCAGGGCAGCTGAGACACCCGCCGCGCAGTCCTTCCGGGCGGCCCGTCGAATGGGTCGGTCAGTAGAGTTGAGAATCGTGGGGAATCCGGGTGCGGCCGCAAGGCCCGGGGAGCATCACCGGTTCTGGGACATGGCCCTACGCAGTTCCACCATATCCTGTAACTGCTCGAAACGTTCTATATCTTCCTGGAATGTCGCCGACAACGCCTCGATTTCCTTCTGGCGATCGACGATGGCG
>JAWVYG010000355.1:0-4217 GCA_033722815.1 Halioglobus sp. | reverse complement strand
GTTCTCGGTCGTCACCAGCGCATCCGTCCCAGCAGTACCGCGGCGATACCCAGTATGATCAGCGCGGGCAGGGCCGCGACCAGGGGTATGTTCCAGCCCAGCAGCTGGCCGAGGGCGAAGATAATCTGCGCCGCAAGGTAGAAGACGATCCCCAGCACCGCGCCGATGCCGATATTCAGCCCGAAGCTGCGGTCGCGCCCGGCGGTGACGCTGGCGCTGATCGGCGTCGCCAGCAGCACCATGGCGACCACGGTGACGGGCATCATCAGGCGCTGCCAGAAACTGTGCAGGTAGCGATCCGCCGGCTGCGAGGAATCCTGCAGGTACTGCGTGTACTGGTACAAGACCGACAGGTTCATGCTGTCGGAGTTCAGCGACAGGGTCGGCAACTCGTTCTTTTCCCACAGGTTCGCCACCTCCAGTTCCCTGTGCCAGCGCGTGCGCAGTTCGCCGTCGACCAGGGCCTTCTCCCACGCCCGCGGAAACACCCAGCGGCGGTCATCGCCGATGGTCGCCTCGCTGGCGCGCAGTACGCGCTGCAGCTGCATGCGGTTGTCGAACTCGAACAGGCTGATCGCCCCGGGTACCACCTCGCGGGACAGCTTGCCGATGTGGATATAGCGCTGCCCGTCCGTCGACCACAGCCCGCCCCCGGGGATGTGGCCCTCGTCGCTGTAACGCTTCAGCACCTTTTCCTGTTCCGCCTGTTGCTGCAGCTGTGGTGTCACGTATTCCATTAGTGCCCACAGCAGCGCCATCAGGGCGAACGTCGGCGCCAGCACGGCCCACAGCAGGTGAGCGCGGCTGAAACCGGTGCAGCTGATAACGGTGAGCTCGTTGTAGCGGTCCAGGTTTGACAGGGCCACGATGCTGCCCAGCAGCGCGATCACGGGCGCCAGTGACACCAGCTGGTTGGGCAGTATGGCGAGCGCGTAGCGTGCCGCATCCAGCGCCTGGTAGTTTTCGTTGACGCGATCCAGTTCCTCGATGAACGCGATAAGCCCGAACACCGCGGCCAGCACCACGGCCGTCAACAGCCAGCCCTTCACCAGGCTGATGCCGATGTGGCGCGTGAGAATCATCGTCTGAAGCGCGCCCTGGCGCGCAGTGTGGGAGCCCATGCCAGCAGCACCAGCAGGGCGCCCTGCAACACGCACGCGCCCCACCGTCCGGGGAACGCCGCCAGCGTGCCTTCCTCCATGAGGATGCGCAGTACGCTCACCATGCTGAACAGTGCGATGTAGGCGAGCACCGCGATGGAGAAATTGCGGAAGCGTGATTCGCGCGGTGCGGAGCGCGCCAGCGGCACCGCGAATAGTGCCAGCAGCACGGTGGCCAGGGGCGTCGAGATGCGCCACTGGTACTCGGCGATATCCTTGGGCTGGTCGGAGCTCGCGAGATTGACGGTGGTCTCGGCCTTGCGCCGGTACTTCTCCTGCGCTTCCTCGTTCGGCAGGCGCACGATGAGTTCCTTGAACTTCAGGGTGACGTCCTGGTTGGCGCGGCCGTCGAGCAGGTAGTTGTAGCCATTGTAAAACGTTGCCTGCATGGCCTGGCCCGGGTTCAGCGTCGGCATGGCGGCCCGCTCGGCGACGATGACTTCCACGCGATCCTGTTTCGGGTGATTCTTCTGCAGGAACACGCCCAGGTGGAGGCCCTTGTCGAGGTCGAGGTCCTTCGCCATGAAGGTGTAGTCGGAGCCCCCCATGGTGAGGAACTCACCGGCGGCCATCTTCTTCAGGTCGAACTGCGCCTCGGCCTGCGCCTCCAGCGCGTAGCTGGTGCGGAAGGCCCACGGGCGGCCGATGATGGAGATGACGCCGGTGATCAAGGCCACCGCCAGGGCAAGCTTCAGAACCGCCTCCATGACGCGGGCGCGGCTCACGCCGGCGGCGTAATAGGCGCTCATCTCGGAGTCGCGGTAGAGCCGCCCGATGGCGGCCAGCACCGAGAAGAAAAAAGCGGAGGGCAACAGGATTTCCAGCGTGATCAGCGTGCTCAGCCCGATTAGCTTGAACGCGGTCAGCATATCCATCTGCCCGGACGCCGCCAGCGACAGCTGGCGCGCGGCGGAAAAACCGACGTACACCAATACCAATAGCCCCAGGCCCATGACGAAGGGGCGCAGGATTTCGACGGTGATCTGGCGGTCGATGATCAAGGACAAGCGATCCTGTATGGCTGTAGCCATTGTACATTATGCGCCGTACGCCTGAGGGCGGGATGCGGCGGCATAGTGCGCAGTAGTACCACTTGCGCGCTATAGTCTTTTGACCACCGTTGCCCCATAATTGCACACCGCCCGGCCCGGCTGCCGGCTGCGCCCGCGCGCGACGCTTTTTGCGGCCTGGCTACCGCGAAATTCTTCCCTGGCGAGAACAGAATTCATGTTTACCCTGAGTGATGGTGTCAAGAAGGCGCTGATTCTCATTCCCACGCAGCCGCTGCCCGCAAAGACCCGGGTCGCACTGCGCCGCAAGCACCTTGCCCGCCTGGAACTGGAGAAGGCGCACCGTGCCAACTACCTCATCATCGGGCACCCGAAGAGCGGCAACACCTGGCTCAAGGTGATGATCTCGCGCCTGTACCAGATGCGTTACAACCTGCCGGAATCGAAACTGATCAACACCGACGAATTCGCGCGCAAGATTCCCGAGATACCGCGCCTGGCCGCGACCAACGGCTACTACAGTTACGAGGGCGAGGTGGGCAAACTGCTGGCCGCCGGTGCGCCCGACAACCCGCTGCGCCACAAGCCCGTGCTGTTTCTGGCGCGCCACCCCATCGACATCGCGGTATCGTGGTACCACCAGTTCACCAAGCGCCAGTCGCGCGCGAAGCAGGAGCTGATCAACCACTGGATCGACAACCCCATCGACCGGCACACGGTGCAGATGTGGGAGTTCGTGCGTCACTCGGATATCGGCCTGCCCAGCCTCATCGAGTACCAGAACACCTGGGCGCGCAATATCGCCGACCTGCCCAACGGCATGCTGAGCCGCTACGAGGACCTGCGCGCCGAGCCCGTCGCCACCCTGTACAGCATCATGCAGCACATGGGCGAGAACTTCTCCGAGGACGAGGTCCGCGCCGCGGTCGAGTGGGGCTCTTTCGACAACCTGCAGAACCTGGAGACGAAGGGCACCTTCAGCCAGGGCGGCATGAAGCTGGTCAACGCCGCCGACCCCAGCACCTACAAGGTGCGCCGCGGCAAGGTCGGCGGCTACCGCGAAGACTTCGACGAGCACCAAGTCGCGGAACTGGAAGCCCTGGTGCGCGACAACATCCTGCCCGAACTCGGTTACTGCCAGGACGCCTGACCGTGGCCCCGCGTACCTGGGTTCTGCTCGGCGACAAGCGGGGTGACAACGGCCAGGTGGACACCATCGTCGACGCGCTGCCCTGGCCCTGCGAGCGCCGCCACCTGGCGATGAAGCCCGAGTGGGTACAGGGCAAGCCCGACTACCGCGCCACCCTCGATCACCTGGACCTGGCAGCCAGCGATCCGCTGGAGGCGCCCTGGCCGGACCTCATCGTCACTATCGGCCGCCGGCCGTCGATGGCCGCGCTGTGGATACGCGCGCAGTCCGGCGGGCACACGAAGATCGTGCTGGTGGGCAAGCCCTCGGGACCGATGCAGGACTTCTCCCTGGTCGTCTCCAGCGCCGAGAACCAGCTGCCGCCGCTGCCCAATTTCCTGCCCATCACGCTGCCGCTGATGCGTGTGGATGCACAGCAGGTGCAGGCCGAGGCGCAGGCCTGGGCTGAGCGCCTGGCGCCCCTGCAGCGGCCGCTCATTGCCATCTTCGTGGGCGGCCAGACCATGCCCTTCGTGATGAACCGCGCGGTAGCGCGGGACCTGGCGGCGACCGCGCGGCGCGTGGTCGATGATCTCGGCGGTACGCCCTACGTCGTCACCAGCCGCCGTACCGGGTCGGAGGTGCTCGCGGTGCTGCGCGACGAACTGCCGCCGCAGGCGATCCTTTACGAATGGTCCGACGCGGACGCGGACAATCCCTATCGTGCGTTGCTCGGCAGCGCCGACGGCTTCATCGTCACCGGTGACAGCGTGTCGATGATGGTGGAGGTGATCTACCTGCGCCGCCCGCTGGCGATCTTCCCGCTGCCGTGCAGCCCCCTGGGCCGCATCGACCAGCTGCGCCGCTCATTGGCCGGCTGGCTGTGCAACCCCGCGGGCGAGTCTCTCGCGGCGCGTT
>JAWVYG010000354.1:0-4228 GCA_033722815.1 Halioglobus sp. | reverse complement strand
TGGATTACCACCCCTTCCTCTCTCCCGGCATGGGTCCGCTGTCGCGCGCGCTCAATGCGCTGGCGCTCAAACCCTGCCTGCGCAAGCGCCCCGGCGAGATTCCGCAGGACGTGCAGGACGCCTATCGCACCTCGATGCGGCACTGGGAGCGCTTGGTCGAGTTCTGGTTTTCTGGTCCGCTGTCACTGCTGCACGGCGACAGTCACCTGGGCAACTTTTTTATCAGCGGTGACGAGATGGGCATGCTCGACTGGCAGGCGGCCCACTGGGGCAAGGGCGTGCGCGACGTACAGTACTTCCTGATCGATTCGCTGCCGGTGGCGGTGCTGGAACGGCACGAGCGCGACCTGGTGAACTACTACGTGGATCGGCGCGCGGCCCACGGTGCGCCGCTGGATGGCGAGCAGACCTGGCAGGAATACCGCAGCTTCACCTTGCACACACTGTTCACTATCGTGGTATCCATCGGCTTCGGCGCGCTGAACGAGGAGCAGGACCAGCTGATGGCCGAGATCCTGCGGCGTGCGGTGGCCGCGGTGCAGAGGGTGGATTATGGCGGCTGGTTGCGAGACTATCTGGCGGCCTGACAGGGCGCAGAGGGGATCTTCGCTGCAATGAAAGCGGTACGCTGTTGTGACAAGCATGTGCAGGTAGTGGATGTGCCGGCCCCCAGCGGGGACGGTGTCGTGGTGAACGTGCGGTCCGCGGGTATCTGCGGTTCCGACCTGCACATGATCGATCTCGGCTTCACCGGCCCGGGCACACTGGGGCACGAAGTGGCCGGAACGCTGCGCGACGGCCGCGAGGTGGCGATCGAGCCCATCGCGCCGTGCGGCCACTGCGACATGTGTACCCGTGGCGATTACTTCTCCTGCCGTCGCGGCGCGGCGGTCTTCTACGGCGTCGCCCTGGACGGCGGCATGGCGGAGCAGATACTGGTGCCGGAGCGCGCGATCGTGCCCCTGCCCAATAACGTCAGCGCGGCGGATGCCTGCCTGGTCGAACCGCTGGCGGTCGCGGTACATGGGATCAGCATGCTGGACCTGTCCCCGGGTGACAGGGTGGCGGTCGTGGGCGCCGGGGCGGTCGGACTGGCGGCCACCGCGGTGCTCAGTACGCACCTGCGCGACGTGCACGTCGCGGCCCGCCACGACGCACAGAAAGAGGCGGTCGGCAGGCTCGGCGCGGGCCTGGACCCCGAGGGCGAGTACGACGCCGTGATCGAGTGCGCCGGCAACGGCGCCGCACTGGCCCAGGCTGCGCGCCTGTGTCGCCCCGGCGGCACGATCGTGCTGCTTGCCACGTACTGGGAGCCGGTGCACATGCCCGCCGCGGACATCTGCATGAAGAGCCTGAAGGTCTTCGGTTCGATGCTGTACGGCCGCCACGGGCTGGTGCGTGACGTCGAGGTAGCCGCGCAGCTGATGGCGGCGCGACCCGAGCTGGCCGACATCCTCATCACCCACCGCCTGCCGCTGGACGCCGCCGGCGAGGCGTTCGACATGGCGCGCGACCGCCGCGCGGGCGCCATCAAGGTGGTGCTGGAGCCTTGACAATTCTTTACCAATGGCAGCGCACGATTACCTGCGGCTGTGTTCCAATTTCCTGTCATTGACGACCACGCTGCAGGAGTAAAGCCATGAAGACCTTGTTACCGACACTCGCCCTACTGGCCATCGCCGGCGCCGCCATCGCCGAGCCCCCCGGCGGTCACCGCCAGCACGCCCTGGACAAGCTCGACCTGACCCCGGAGCAGCGCGAGGAGATCCAGCGCATTCGCGCCGAGGGCGGCGGCCGGGAGGAGATCAACGCGGTGCTGACACAAGAGCAGCGGGCGCAGGCGCAGGGCATGCGTGAACAGAAGCGCAAGCGCCGCGGTCGCAACCTGGAGAGCATGCAGCAGGAACTGGACCTGAGCGAGGAGCAGGCCGAGCAGATGCGCGAGATCTTCGAGGCCGGCGGGTCGCGGCAGGAGGTCCGCGCGGTGCTGACCGAGGAACAGCAGGCGAAGTTCGACGAGCTGCGCGCAAAGCGTCGCCAGGAACATGGCGGCCGCGGCGGCGGGCCCCACGGCAGGAACCCGGACGGCGGCGAATAGCTGCGCTCATAGCCCGCGGGCGCGGTTCAGCAACTGTCGTTGATCGCGGCGGCGAGGTCGAAATCCCGCTGGCTGATCCCGCCCGCGTCGTGGGTGGTGAGATAAACCTCGACGGTGTTGTACACGTTCGACCACTCCGGGTGGTGGTCGGCCTTCTCGGCCAGTAGCGCCACCCGGGTCATGAAGGCGAAGGCCTCCACAAAGTTGCCAAAGCTGAACCGGCGGTAGAGTTTTCCTTCGCGCAGCGACCATTGCGGCAGTGCCGCCATGTTTTGTTCTATGATGTCATCCGAGAGCTTGGTGCTGCTCATGGCTGGTTCCCCTGGCTGTGCGTCAGTGACGCGCCCTCGCAGGGCGCGGATCGGCTGGAGTGGCGGCTGGAATATTGACTAGAGTATAGCGGTACAGGCACTACCATCAATGGCAACGCAATGAATCGCATCGTCCTGCTGATAGCCTTCACCGTGCTCGCGCTGGCCACCCTGTGGCATTTTTTCAACAGCGACCCGAATCGGCCGACGCCGTCGGCAGAGGCCGATGTCCCGGCCTTCATCGGCCGCGCAGCGGCGGCGAGGCCGGTGGCGGAGGCCTTCTCGCAGCCGGTGCAGCAGCACCCCTTCCTGGCGCGCGCCGGCGTCAACAGCATGCACAACGACAGCGGCCAGCGCGATCACTATTACTGGGCCGGTCCGCTGGGGCGCGATATGCGGGTGCAGAGCCGCCAGTTCCATCGCCTGGCGGGCAGCTGCGTGGCGCAGAGCTTTACCAGCAGCGGCCACATGGTGGGTACCTGCGTCTCGCCCTTCGGCGTCAGCCTGGTGGCACGCGACCCGGCGTCACTGGATGTGCTGGCGCGGCGGGAAATCACACGCTGGCTGCCCATCGGGCAGAAATTCAGCGGCGGCGTCTACTTCCACCTCGATCACCGCGACAGGGTGCTGCTGGCGACCAATGGCCCGGAGATCCAGCTGTGGGCGCTGGTCGGGGAGGAGGGTGATTTCAGCTGGGAGCTGGATAACGTCATCGCTATCGCCGATTTGCTCGACAGTGCCCGCCCCGAGCAGCACCAGGTCATCGACGTCATGCCGGACTGGCAGGGCAACTACTGGTTCATCACCCGCGGCGGGCTGGTGGGTGTGGTGGCGCCCGACGGCACCGGCGGTGCGGCCATCGCGCTGGGCGGCGCGGAGGCGGAGGGCATCGACAATGCCCTGGCGGTGGGCGAGCACGGCGTGTTCGTAGTCTCGGACCACGCCATGTACCGCTTCCGCCGCGGCGCCAGGGGTGCCGTGCGGCTGCAGTGGCGCACGGCCTACGACCGCGGCAGCGCGGCCAAGCCCGGCACCATGGGTTTCGGTTCCGGCACCACGCCCACGCTGGTCGGCAACGACTACGTTGCGATCACCGATAACGCCGATGGCCGGGTCAATGTGATGGTTTACGGCCAGCAGGACGGGCGGGTGGTGTGCAAGACCCCGGTCTTCCCGTCCGGCCGCGGCGCATCGGAGAACTCCATGGCGGTGGTGGGCCGCGGGCTCATCGTCGAGAACAACTACGGCTACTCGGGACCGCGCAACATCCCGCGGTCGGAACCGGGGCTGGCGCGGGTGGATATCCGCGCCGACGGCACAGGGTGTGACCTGGCCTGGGAAAACCTGGACATCGCCTCGCCCTCGGCCGTGCCCAAGGTGTCGCTGGCCACCGGGCTGGTCTATGTCTACACCCGCGACGAGTCTAATCCCGACGACCTGCACGCCTGGTATTTCACCGCCGTGGACGTGCGCACCGGCGAGGTCGTGTTCAAACAGCTCACCGGTGTGGGGTGGTTGTTCAACAACCACTACGGCTCCATCAGCATCGCCCCCGACGGCACCGCCTACGTCGGCATGATGGGCGGCCTGGTCAGCCTGCGCGACGGCCCGTAGGCGTGGATAGCTGCAGCGCCCGTGTAAGGTAGCGGCAATGCCGGCTGGCCGCGCAGGCTTTGGTGCCGGCGCCTGCGCCTCCAACATCGCCCAGGACGGCGCGGGCTATTCCAGCGGTACCTGCATCGGCGAGTCCACCTACTTCGGCCGCCGCGGGGGGCGTCACGCCGCGGCGCGGGCGTAGCTGTCCGGCTGCCGGCGCCGC
>JAWVYG010000353.1:0-4235 GCA_033722815.1 Halioglobus sp. | reverse complement strand
ACGACACCGCGGTGGTCGACGTCACCGCGGACGGCGAGATCATGGCGGTCGGCATCGGCACCGCCATGGTGACCGCGACGGACGCGAGCGGCGGTGATGCCTCCGCCGGCATGCGGGTCAGCGTGGCGGAACTGGCCGCCAACACCGTGCTGCTGGCATCGGACTGGCTCATATCGGAGCCGGTCCTCACGCAGTCTACACCGGACGGCGAGTTGCTGGGTGGCCGGCTGGAGCTGTCACTGAGCAGCGCCGCACCCAGTCTCGCCACGGGCGACCGGGTGGTCGCGGACGACTGGTCGGTTTTCGGCCGCGTGGTCGCCGTCGACAGTTCGGGCGCGACACCGCGCATCACCGTCGAGACGACGCGGCTGGAGGGTTTTTTCGACTACCTGGATTTCCGTTCCGTGGCCAGCCTGGCCGACATGACGCTGGTGGATGAGAACGCCACAGCCGCTGTCGCCTCGAGCAGCACGGGCAACGGCGTGACGAAACGTCTTCCGGGCGCGGACCGCCTGGCGCCGGCCAACCTCACTATCGGTGTGAACGACAAGTTCACCTGCAAGGCGACGACCAGCACCAACTTCAGCGGCGTGGCATCGGACATCGATCCGAGCGTCGACATACTGCTGCTGGATACCGACTACCAGCAGACCGTCGACGCGGGCAGCTTCACCTACGGGCACCTGCTGGTCAACGCGGACCTGCGCGTACACCTCGACGGCAAGATCGACTGGAACCCGGATCTGACGCTGAAGATCACGTGTACGGCCCCGATTCAACCCGTACCGACGTACCAGCACGGACCGCTGGTCATCGCCGTGCCCGTCGGGCTCGGCTTCGAACTGGACGTCACCGGCAATACCACCATCGCTACCGTACAGAGCCAGGGCTTTGTCGACGTGACCACCACGTTCGGCATCCGCTACACGCAGCAGGACGGCTTCTCCGCCGTTGCCGAGGGCAGCAGCAACTCCGATAACATCGATGTCAGCGTGAACTTCACCGAACTGTCGGATATCGACTCGAATACCGCCAGGCCCAACCTGGACATCTACGGATTCGCCAAGCCGCGCTACGGCCTGGGCTTCACGCCGCAGCTGGCGCTGTACGTCCAACCCGAAGAAGTCAGGATTGGCAATACACTGGGCGTCGTGGCCGCGGGTACGAATCCGCAGCTGCAACAGAATTTCGCGTCGGGTTTCGACTACGACGTCTACGGCAAGCGCATCGTCGAGGACCCCTTCTTCTTCCTCAACTCCTCGCTGCCGCTGATGTTCATCGCCATCGAGCTGCAGGTACTGCAGGCGCTGACGCCGCTCGACTTCTCCCAGCTGCTCAGCTGGACGCTGAGTATCGACGTCGACGAGAACCCGCGCCCCGACATGGCCGAGTCGCCCTCCCAGGCCACCCAGGATGAGACCACCGCGCTGCGCGTGCGTGCGCTGAACGCGAACTTCCTGGCCGCCCACGTCGTGGACCGGGTGGAGGTCTACCGCGTGACGGGTTCCGGTCTCAGTACCAGCTCCAGCTACCTGACCGGCGCCAACGCCAGCCCGGGCCAGACGGTATTCGCCCTGAACTGGACCCCCGGGCAGGACGACGCAGACGCCGGGACCGTGCGGCTGGTCCCGGTCTTGTACTCGTCGCTGCTGCCGGGCATACCGATCGTGGGCAGCGAGCACCTGGTCGACATCACGCCCACGGTCAGCGTGCCGGCTGTCACCACCTCCTCGCGCGTCATCTCCTATGCCTTCGCGGGGATCAACGGCCCAGGCGGACGGCTGGACGACACTCTGCCGGTGCAGACCGACGTGGAGGGTGTGACGGCCGAGGATTCGTACGACACGAGCGCTGGTACAGGGAGGACGACCACCCGCTCCACCGCCAGCGGCGCGTTTGTGACCTACCGCCAGGCGTCCACTGCACCCTCGGGCATCACGAACGAGGCCATCTCGCGCATCGACGTGGACCTCGCGAACCTGCAGCCCAACCAGGCGGTCGTGGCCACGATCAACATCGGCGCGTTCCAGCCCTCGGTCAATCCCAACCTCTACGCCAACGGCACGGTCATCGACGTGGACCTGGACTTCGACGTGGAGGTCAACGACGCCGAGGTCGAGCAGGTGTCCTTCACCAGCACCTACGAGGTCAAGCTGGCGAACTCCCGTCCCGACGGGCAGTGGCATACCAATAGCGGGAACACGGTGTTCGACGGCCAGGCCCTCAGCATCACGCTGCCGCCTGTGCAGCCCCCCGCGGACGGCACGATGGAGCTCAACCTCGACATCGAGATGGAAACGGCGTTTTTCGGCGCGCAGCCGGGCTCCGTCTCGCAGGGAAGCTGGAACGTGACCTTCAGCTATGAAATAGTGGACATCTGAAGCGCAGGACGAGGCGCAGCCATGCACCACGTTTTCATTGTCGAGGATGACCCGCTCACCCTGCAGCGCCTGGCGGAACACGTCCGGGCGCACCCGGAGCTGGACGTCAGCGGCCTTGCGGGCTCGCTGGCCGAGGCCCGGGAGCAGCAGGCGGCACTGCTCGCGGCCGACGTGCTGCTCATCGACCTGGGCCTGCCGGACGGCGACGGCACCACGCTGATCGGGGAACTACAGCACGCCCCGAAGCCGCCCATCTGCCTGGTCATCACCGTGTTCGGCGACGAACGCAGCGTGGTGCGCGCCATCGAGGCGGGCGCCCGGGGCTACCTGCTCAAGGATTCCGACGAGTCCGACCTCACCGCGCTGGTGCTGCGCGCAATCGGCGGCGACTGCCCCATCAATCCGTCGATCGCCCGGCACCTGCTGAAACGCTTCCACTCGCAACCGGCCACCGACGCGAACACCGGCATCACGGCGCGGGAGACGGAGGTACTGCGCTGCATTGCGCGCGGCTACAACAACAACGAGATCGGCGAGCTGCTGGGCATGTCCGTGCACACGGTGCGCTCGCATACCAAGAACATCTACAGCAAGCTGGCGGTAGGCTCCCGGGGCGAAGCGGTGTTCGAAGCCACCCAACTGGGCCTCATCGACCTCAAGCGCTAGTGCCGGGGCTGACAGTGTCGATGCAGCACTTCGGAGAGACCGGCCAGTGAAGCAGGTACAGATCGTCCTGCCGCTGGTCATCGTCATCGCGGTCACGGCGGCGCTGGTTGCCTGGCGCGACAACCTGGCGATCGAATCGCGCATTATCACCGGTGACGACGCGGTACTTTGCGTCCGGGATATCGAGCGCTGGCCCGCGGGCGCAGAGCCGTCGGCAGCGCAAGCGATCACCCTGCCGGACGACTGGCTGCGCAACGGCGTGAACCACACCGAGGTGCACTACCGCTACCGCTTCGAGGCGCCGCGGGAAACCGCGGGCGCCCTCGGCGTGCTGCTGCCGGCGGTCAACCTCAATGCCCAGCTCTACCTCAACGGCCGGGCCATCGACGCCATCGGCGGGATGAGCGAGCCGGTGGCACACAACAACTTCACGCCGCTGCTGTTCCAGCTGCCTGCCGCGGCACTGCGCGCCGGTTCGAACGAGCTGCGAGTGCGCGTGGTCAGCTTCCCGCCGGGACATGGTTTTCTCGGTGAGTTCTGCCTGGGACCCCACGCGCTGCTGGAGCCCATGCACGACAAGCTGATGCTGCAGGGACCCGACTTCGCACGCGTCATCACGCTGCTCAGCCTCGTATTTACCGCCTTCATGGGCTTCGTGTGGACGCTGCGCCGCTCCGAGACCATGTACGGCTGGATGGCCGCCACCCTGTTCTTCTGGTCGCTGCACTCGCTGAAATACCATGTCAGCGAGGTGCCGATATCGAGCCTGTACTGGGCCTGGCACCTGTTCGCGACCTCGATCTCCGCCGGCATGTCGAGCTTCTTCCTGATCCAGAAACTGGGTGAGACCAGCTTCGGCCCGTGGAATCGCCGGGCGCTGATGCTGTGGGCATTCATGATCGTGTTGATTACGGCCTTCGCCGCTTCGGGCTCGATCGTGTTCTACACCCTGGCTCAGGCCTGCTCGACCATCGCGGTGTTCCTTGTGTCCTTCGCGTTTGCCCGCAGCCTGCCCCTTATCTGGCGCCACTCGACCTTCGAGGCCTACTGCCTGATGCTCAGCCTGGGCATCGCCATCGTGCTGGTGGCCTACGACAACCTTCTGGTATTCGGCTTCCTGACACGCACGTCGGGGCAGCTCGCGATTCTCGGCGTGCCGCTGCTGCTCGGCGTCTTTGCCTACATGGT
>JAWVYG010000352.1:0-4237 GCA_033722815.1 Halioglobus sp. | reverse complement strand
TCGGCCACCATGGCGAATTCGTTCGGACTCTCGTCGATAGCATCCTGAGCGAGTAGTGTCTGCGGAACCAGCAGACAGGCAATAAGAAGCGCAGCGACGGCGCGGCGCGCGCCGATGATTGTTTTCATAGTTTCACTCCCGGGTTTTCCACCCGTTTTACGTTCCCCTGTGCGCTACAGTGTAGCCTGTTCAGCGCTGACAGGCCACGCAGTAGACGCTGCTGCGCTGCCCCAGCCGAACCTCCCGCAGGGGGGCTCCGCAGCGCCTGCAGGGCTCTCCCGCACGCCCGTATACGCGCAGCTGCTGGGCGAAGTAACCGGGCTTGCCATCCCCCCCCACAAAGTCGCGAAGTGTAGTCCCGCCCTGGGTTATAGCCGAAGTGAGCACTCGCTTAATTTCTTCCGACAGGCGCTCGTAGCGGGCCCGGGAAACCCGCCCGGCGGCCCGGTCCGGACGAATTCCGGCCAGGAACAGCGCCTCGCTAGCGTAAATATTACCAACCCCCACGACCACCTTGCCGTCCATGATGAAGTTCTTTACGGGCCCCCTGCGGCCGCGCGATAAACCGTACAGGTAGGCCCCGTCGAAGTCGGCGGACAGCGGCTCGGGGCCGAGATGGTCCAGCAGGGGTACCGGTTCGCCGGGCCGCAGCCAGTGGAAGGAGCCGAAGCGCCGCGGGTCATTGAAGCGCAGGCAGCTGCCGCCGCTGAGGATGAGGTCGATGTGGTCGTGCGTGGCGGGCTGCTCTGTGGCGGGCACCAGCCGCAGGGAGCCGGACATGCCCAGGTGGATCATCAGGGTGCCATCGCGCGTGCGCAGCAGCAGGTACTTGGCGCGCCGGTCTACCGCCTCGACCTCGAGGCCCCGCAGGCGCTGCGGCAGGTCCGGGGGCACGGGCCAGCGCAGGCTAGGCTGCCGCACGATCACCGCCTCGACCCTGCGGCCGATGCAGTGGGGCTCAATACCCCTGCGGGTGGTTTCGACTTCGGGCAATTCCGGCATCGGCAGTGGGCCCCCTCAGTGGGGCGTCCCTCCAGGCGGTTATGCGCACGCGGCGGCGGTGCAGAAACAAAAAACCCCGGTTGCAACCGGGGTTTCGGGCGCAGGCTGTGACGGCCTTACTTGATCTTGCCTTCCTTGTACATGACATGCTTGCGGACCACGGGGTCGTACATCTTCTTCTCGAGCTTGTCGGGCGTGGTGCGCTTGTTCTTGTCCGTGGTGTAGAAGTGCCCGGTGCCAGCCGAGGAGTTCATGCGAATTTTCTCTCTCATCGTTCCTCTCCCTACACTTTTTCGCCACGGGCGCGGATGTCTGCCAGTACGGTCTCGATACCCTTCTTGTCGATGATCCGCATGCCCTTGCTGGATACGCGCAGGGTAACGAAACGCTTCTCGGACTCCAGCCAGAACCGGTGCTGGTGCAGGTTGGGCAGGAAACGCCGCTTGGTGCGGTTCTTCGCGTGGGATACGTTGTTTCCGGTTACCGGGCGCTTGCCCGTAACCTGACATACTCTAGCCATGGTGCTCGAACTCCCAAAAATGGGGGAATATCAATAATTTGTGGTGTAGGCGAGCGCTTTTTTCCAGTGCCCCCGCCGCGCAGAGCGCGACTTTATACCAGATGGCCCGGACCAAGGCAAGGCCGCCGCGCGGGTCACAGCAGGCCCGCTTCGGCGAAGGAATATTCGCTGCCGCTGCCGACGATGATGTGGTCCAGCACACGGATATCGAACAGCCCCAGCGCGGCGCACAGGCGCTCGGTGATACGCCGGTCGGCCACGCTGGGCTCGGCCACCCCGGAGGGGTGGTTGTGGGCGAAAATTACCGCCGCGGCGCTGTTGTGCAGGGCGCGCAGCGCTACCTCGCGGGGGTAGACCGCGGCACCGTCCAGGGTCCCGAAGAACAGGTCCTCGCAGGCCAGGACCCGGTGCTGGCTGTCGAGGAACAGGCAGGCAAATACCTCCCGGGAGTGGCCGCCGAAGTGGCACTGCAGGAAGTGCCGCGTGTGGGTCGGGCTGGAGAGCGCATCGCCGCGGTTGACGGTCTGCAACGCCTGGCGCCGGGCCAGCTCGATCGCCCCCCGCAGGCGCGCCAGCCTGGCCGGGCCGACCCCCCTGCAGGACAGCAGACGGCTCTGCTCGGCCCGCAGCAGGCCGCTGATATCGCCGAATTCGGCCAGCAGTTGCCGCGCCAGCTGCAGGGCCCCGCAGCCGCCCATGCCCGCGTCCAGCAGCACTGCGACCAGCTCCGCGTCAGACAGCGCGGCAGCGCCCCTGAGCAGCAGTTTCTCGCGCGGGCGCTCATCCGCCATGGCCATACAGCTCCTCCCTGAGCTTACCGGCGTCGGTGTCAAACCCCCGTCGCAGGTGGTATCGTTCGGCCATTCCCATGTTCCCAGTTCGGGCGTCCAGATGGCACATCTTTTCAATCGCAATGTTCTGCTCGGGGTCAGCGGCGGCATCGCCGCCTACAAGTCCGCGGAACTGATTCGCCAGCTGCAGGAGCGCGGCGCCAACGTGCGCGTCATCATGACCCAGGGCGCGCAGGAGTTCATCACGCCGCTGACCCTGCAGGCCCTGTCCGGGCACCCGGTGTCGACGGACCTCCTCGATACCGAGGCGGAACAGGGTATGGGCCATATCGAACTAGCCCGCTGGGCCGACCTGCTGCTGGTCGCTCCGGCCACCGCCGACCTGCTCGCCCGGCTCAGCGCGGGGCGCGCCGACGACCTGTTGACCACCGTGGCGCTGGCGACCCCGGCGCCACTGCTGCTGGCCCCGGCGATGAACCAGCAGATGTGGCGCGACAGCGCGACGGCGGCGAATATCGAGATCCTGAGCGAGCGCGGCGTGCAACTGGTCGGCCCGGCGGAAGGCATACAGGCCTGTGGCGATACCGGCCCGGGCCGTATGGAAGAGCCGGCGGTGATTGCAGACGCCGCGGCGGCCCTGTTCGACTCCGGGTTGCTGGCGGGGCAGCGCGTGGTCGTCACCGCGGGGCCCACGCGCGAGGCGCTGGACCCCGTGCGTTACATTTCCAATCACAGCTCCGGCAAGATGGGCTACGCCCTGGCGCGCGCCGCTGCCGAGGCGGGCGCCCAGACCACCCTCGTCAGCGGCCCGGTAAACCTGGCGACTCCCGACCACGTGCAGCGTATCGACGTGGAGAGTGCCCGTGACATGCTGCAGGCCTGTCTCGACCTGCTGGGGGAGTGCGACGTCTTCATCGCCTGCGCCGCGGTAGCCGACTACCGCCCCGCCAGCACACAGGACCAGAAGATCAAGAAAGACGCCGAGGACATGACGCTGGAGCTGGTGCGCAACCCGGACATCGTGGCCAGCGTGGCGGCCAGCGACAAGCGCCCGTTTACCGTGGGCTTCGCCGCCGAGACCCGCAACGTGGTGGAGTACGCCCGGGAAAAAATGGCGCGCAAGAAGCTCGACATGATCGTCGCCAACGACGTCGGCGACCCCGATATAGGCTTCAACAGCGATCACAACGCCGCCACGGTATTGTCACGCGAAGGTGAGCACAGCCTGCCCCAGGCCAGCAAGGAGACCCTCGCCCACCAGATTATCGCCCTGATCGCCAGGGACCTGCCCGCCAGCCCATGAACTGGCTGCCGCCCCCTCCGGTTGGCGCCACAACCGGCACTTTGTCCCCGTGTGAAAAGTGCAGAAATAGGCAGTTGTTCGTTTGTGTCCCGGTTCCCATGTAATATCATTTTCGACGGGATTGTGGACTGAAACGTTGAAGCTGAAACTAACAAGAAAAAAGCCCGAGAACGGCGACGGCGATGCCGCCAAGCCGCCGCCACAGGGGATCGCGGCGCACGGCAATGCATTGCGGCAGTTGGCACTGGTGGCGCTGGGTATCGTCCTGGTTCCTGTGCTGCTGGGTTTTGCCTACCTCAAACTCGTGCGGGAACCGGGCCTGGAGAGCGACCAGATCGACCGCGTCGCCACAGCCTATGCCGTGCAGCAGGCCACCAATATCGACCGCCTGTTCGTGCGGCTCGGTGAACGCCTGAGCGGCGCCGCCGGCACACCCTCCGCCTGGTCGGCCATCGAAAGCGCCTCCGCCGAACAGCTGACCGCGCTGGAGCAATCACTGTTGTCGTTCTTCCCCGAGGCCATCGGCCTGCGGGTACTGCCCGTGGGCGAACTCGGCACCGCCACCTTTACCAGCGCCGACCAGGGCCTGCGCAGCCACATACAGGTGGACATGGTGCGCCG
>JAWVYG010000351.1:0-4240 GCA_033722815.1 Halioglobus sp. | reverse complement strand
GCGGGGGCAGAGGCCGTGGTTTGAACCCTCGGTTCGACAAAACGCGACCAAAGGAGCGTTTTGCAACGAGGCGCGCAGCGCCGAAGCCCGCAGGGTCGTAACGCCCCAAAGGGCGTTTTGATTCATCCTTCTGCCCCCGAACCCGATACCAACCCCAACCACCAATGTGACCCCGTTCACACTTCTCCCGCTTGCCTGCGATGCGGCAGCTCTCTTTACCCTTTTCAGGGCAGTACCCCACATCCACCGCGCTCTGTCCCGACGTTATTTTTGCGCCTCACCGTTCATCCGGAGTCGTCATCGATGACGCGACGCAAAACTGATCGAACAGACCATTCGGTATTCCGCTCTGACCGTTTTTTCCAGCACGGCGACCAGTGGTACTTCGCCACGCGCGAGGGTACCGACCAGGGGCCGTTCTCGGGGCGACAGCAGGCCGAGGAGCGGCTGTGGGGCTACATCAGGGTGATGGAATCGGGGCTGGACGCAAACAGCGGCGAGTTGCAGGTGTTGCCGCCGGGGGACCTGCGAACGGCGCCGCAATAGGGCCGTTCGAGGCTCGCAGCGCCTACTTTTCCTCGACGATACCGCGCAGGTAGCGCCGCCCGCTGTTTTCCAGCAGTTGGTAGGGGTCCACTTCCGGCGCGAAGCGGCCCATCTGGCGATTGAAGGTCAGGTGGCACAGGCCCATGCCGATGGACCACAGCGTCATCGCGATCTCCAGCGGCGAGGTACGCGTGACGTCCTCCTTCGCACACCAGGCGCCGACCTGGCCTAGCAACTGGAAGAAGCCGTTGTTCTCCTGCTGCGCGTAGTCGAGCTCGGCCTCGTAGAACATGTTATTGCCGTGTTCGCCCCACATCAGGCCGAAAAAAGCGGGCCGTTCCGACACGAACCTCAGGTAGCACTGGCCCAGCGCGATGATGGCGTCCACGCTGCCGCGCTCGTGTTGCGCGGCGACACGATTCAATTCGCAGTCCAGGGCATAGAATCCCAGTTCCCCCACCGACAGCAGTAGCTCTTCCTTGTCCTTGAAGTGGCGGTAGGGCGCCGCGCTGCTGACCCCCGCGCGGCGCGCCGCATCGATCATGGCGAAGTCGTCGGCACCGGAGGATTCGATCAGTTCCGCCGCGGCGACGATCAGCGCGTTGCGCAGATCGCCGTGGTGGTAGCTCGATTCGTTCGAGCGAGGACTCGAATTCGCGCTCATGCCGCCCTCCTGACAGCGCTTTCCTGGCGCTCCACCTGCGGCAGCTCGGATGACCCGCGCCGGTGCACTATGGTGTACAGGGGCGGCACCAGGAAGAAGGAGATGATGGTGGACAACAGTACACCGCCCGCGATGGCCATGGCGAAGGGCGGCCAGTACTGGCTGCCCTCCAGTATCAGGGGCAGGAAACCGCCGAACGTGGTCGCGGTCGTGGAGAGAATATGGCGGCTGGAGTCCATCACCACGTTTCTCACCGCGCGCAGATCGCCATTGACCGCCGCTTGATTACGCTGCAGGCCCGTCATGATGATGATGGCGGCGTTGATGGATACGCCGATGGAGCCGATCACGCCGGTCAGCGCCATGATGCCGAAGGGGTAGTTGAAGACGGCCAGCGACAGCAGCGAAAGGCCGAAGCTGCAGATGCAGACCAGGAAGGCGATCGCCGACAGCCGCCACGAATTGAACGTGACCAGGATCGTGGCCAGCATGGCGGCGAGAATCAGTCCCAGCGGCGCCATGATGTGGCTGACCGTGTCCTCGCGTGCATCGGCGTCGCCCCCGTAGACCAGCTTGTAACCGGGCGGCAGGGCGATGGGGTTGGCGGCGAGGTCGTCCTGCAGGACTTTCAATACCTCGAGAGGCAGCACACCGCGGGTGATGTAACCGGCGATCGTGTTGATGTACTCGCCGTCCAGGCGCGTAATCGGGCTGCGCGCCGGCACCAGGCTGGCGGTGCCCAGGGCGCTCAGGGGCACGCCGGACAGCAGCTCGCGCTCCGGGTCGGGCGGGCCCATGGTCGGCAGGCGCAGGTCCCCGATCTGGTCAAGGGTGCCCCAGTCCTTCTCGGCCAGCCGCACGCGCACCGGCAGGCGCTCGTTGCCCTCGAGTATCTCGCCCCCGGTAAGGCCACTGAGGCTGTCGTTCAGCGCGGCGGCGGCGTCCGTCAGCTGCAGTCGCGCCAGGCGCAGCTTGTCCTCGTCGAGCTGGAATTCCAGCTTGGGCGCACCGCCGATCAGGTCGACGGTGGTGTGGGTAACGTTGGGAATGCTCTCCAGTCGCCTGCGGTACTGCTCGCCCAGCTCCCTGAGCGTTTCCAGGTTGGGGCCGTGCAATTCGACTTCCAGCGGCGCCATCATCGGCGGCGCCTCGTCCATGCCTCGTACCACGATGCGCGCGGCGGGGTGGGTGCGATTGAATTCGTCCTGCAGGCGGCGCACCAGGTCGTCGGTGAGGTTCTCGTCGCGGGTCAGCACCAGCGCCTCCGCCCAGGACGGCACACCCTGGTAGAAGCGGTACATGTTGTAGAAGAAGGCCGGCGCACTCTCACCCAGCGTCCAGTCCACGCGGCGGATCAGCGGGTCGCTGCGCAGCCGGGCGTCGAGGCTCTGCACCAGCTCGTGGGTGTCGTAGATGGAGCGCCCGTCGGGCAGTTTCACCTGTACGTAGAGCTGGTCACGGTCCGTGCCGGGAAAGAACTGGGCGGTCAGCGTGGGGAAGGCGAGCAAACCGGAAAGCGGCAGCGCGAGCGCCAGGGCGATGGCGCCCCAGGGGTGGCGCAGGCTCCAGTCGAGCGCGGCGCGCAGTCGCTCTCCGCCGCGGCCGCTGTGTACGCCGCCCGCATACCACGGCGTTTCGTCGACGCCGGTGCGCGGCAGCAGCCAGATGGCCAGTACCGGCGTGACCAGCAGCGCCATCAGGGTGGAGGCCAGCAACATGATGATCACCGCCCAGGACAGGTTGCCCAGGAAGTCGCCCGAGGGCCCCGGCATGATGGCCATCGGCATGAAGGTCAGCACGGTGGTAAGAGCGGAGGCGATGAGCGGGACGCGCAGCCGGTCCACCGAACCGGAGATGGCGTCCACCGGGGCGGCGCCCGCTATCAGGCGCTTGCGCACCTCGTCCGTCATTACGATGGCGCCATCGACGAGCAGCCCGATCGCCACGATGAGGCCCGATATCGACAGCTGGTCCAGCGTTACGCCCATGCGCTCCAGGGTGGCGATGGCGGCGAAGCCGCACACCGGCAGGGCGACCGCGACGACTACCGCGGCACGCCAGCCCATCGTGAACAGCAGCACCAGCAGAACCAGCGTTACTCCCAGCGCCAGACTGCGCGTGACGTCGATCAGTCGCTGCCGCGCATAGCCCTCCTGCTCGAAGGTGACCTCCACCTTGAGGCCGGCGGGCGCGGTGTGCATGTACTCCTGCGTCAGGGCACGAAAGTCCCGCGTCCACGTATCGACCTGGCGCCCGCGTTCCATGATGGCGCCGACGAGAAGGGCAGGGCGGCCCTGCGCAATCGCCATACCCTGGGGCGGCGATACCTCCGTCTTGAATACCCGCGCGATATCGCCGACCCGGGTAGCGCTGCCCGCGGCGGATGTCGCTACGATGACCTGGCGCACCCGCTCCATGGAGTCCAGTTCGCCTGCCATTTCGATCAGCAGGTCGTTGCCGGCGCCGGTGGCTCGCCCCGAGGCGACCTTGGCGTCCGCGGCGCGCAGCGCTGCCGCCACGTCGCGAATACCCAGGCCGCGCGCGACCAGTTCACGCTGGTCTGCCTCCACGCGGATTTCTTCCGCCGGTTCGCCGAATACCTCGACCAGCCGGGTGCCCTCCATTGCGCGTGCCCGGTCAGCGAAGTCCTGCGCGAGGCGGCTCAGCAGTGACAGGGGCATGTCCGTGTCACCGGCGGCGCTGAAGGCCAGGATCGAGGTAAAGGCCGTCAGGCGATCGTTCTCGAAATCCGGCTCGCCGACACCCGTCGGGAACTGTCCCCGGGCATCGTCGATCGCATCGCGCACCTCGGACCAGGCGCGGTCGAGGGCCTCGTCGGAAAGCGTGTCCACGAGGAGAATCAGGATGGTGGAGACCCCGGTGCGTGAAATGGACTGGACCTGGTCAATCTCCGGAATCTGCCGCAATTCGTCTTCCAGCGGCCGCGTTACCAGGGCTTCCACCCTTCGGGGAGACGCGCCGGGGAAGAAAACGGTGACGGTGCCCGACATGTTAGTGATGGAGGGTTTT
>JAWVYG010000350.1:0-4252 GCA_033722815.1 Halioglobus sp. | reverse complement strand
ATCCACAGCCGCATCGCCGGGAGCGCCGCGCTGCAGGGCAACTTCTTCGAGGAGGTGCTGGTGCCCACACCCCCGGTGGTCAATGTCCGCACGGACCTTCGAGTCCCCGTCATGATGGTGCAGACCGAGACCGACCTGTTCATACTCGGCTCCTACCCGGACAACCAGCCGGACAACGACTACTTCCGGCTGTGGGAGATTGCGGGCAGCGCCCACGCCGACCTCTACACGTTCCTCGACAACCGCATCGACGTCGGCACCAACCCCGCCGTGGCGGCGGTCGTCGCCAACAGCAGCCCGGTGCCGAATTTCATCGAATGCCCGGTGGCAGTCAATGCCGGCCCCCAGCACTGGGTGGCCAAGGCCGCGCTGGCCGCACTGAACCGCTGGATCGCCGACGGCGTTGCACCGCCGATCGCGGATCGCCTGGCAGTCGCCGGTGAACCGCCCGCCTTCGTACTGGATGCGCAGGGCAACGTCGAGGGCGGCATTCGCACGCCCTACGTGGATGTACCCCTTGCGAAGCTGTCGGGTGAAGGCCAGCCGCAGGTCGCCTTCGACCCGGATAACCGCAACTTCTGCTTCCTGTCCGGGACGACGGAATTGTTCGACGCCGCAACACTGGCTTCACTGTACGGCGACAACGCAACCTACGTCGACGCGCTCAAGGCGTCCGCGGACGCTGCCGTCGCCCGTGGTTTCCTGTTGCAGGCCGACGCCGAGCTGATCAAGGCCTGGGCTGAAATGTCGGACATATTCGCGCCATGAAGCAGGCGCGGCATAGACGCCCACCCGGGGACAGCGGGTCGCGCCTGTGAAGAAGCTCCTTATCGGCCTGGTGCTGGTGGCGGTTATGGCGGCAGTGGCGTTGTCCATGACGCCGGTGCGCGCCTTCCTGGTGGCACTGACGCTGCCCGAATACCCGGACTGGCCAGAGCCGCAGGCCACGCTTTCTGCAGGTGACAGCGGAGCGATCTACTACCCGACGGCGAGCCCGTACGACCTCGAGGTCATACTCAACGACATGAGCCTGGCGCGGCCGACCACGGGCCTGGGTTACCTGAGCTATCCCGCAACGGCCAGCGCAGAGGCGCCGGTCCCGGCGATGGTCATCGTGCCCGGCAGCGGCGGTATCTCGCCGGGCCGCGAACACGAATACGCCGCACTGTTCAACCAGCACGGCATCGCCGCGTTTATCGTCGAGTACTACGCGCCCCGCGGCTTCGGCGAAGATGCCAATTACCTGGTGCGGACCTCTGCAGTGACCGAGTTCGACCTGATTGCCGACGCCTACGCCGCGCTGAAACTCCTCGGCAGCAGTCCGCTGATCGACCCGCTGCGTATCGGCATCATCGGCTTTTCCTACGGCGGCATGGCGTCGCGCCTGTCCATGGACCCGAGGATCCACCGCGCCCTGGCGCCGCAACACCCACCGTTCAGCGCGCACATCGACAACTACGGGCCCTGCTTCCAGAAACTCGGCAGCACCGGGACCACGGGGGCCGCCCTGCTGACGCTGCGCGGTACCGCGGACAGCTCCAATGACCTGCAGGCCTGCGCGCTGCGAGAGCAGGAGTTGCGCAACCTCGGCGTGGAGGTTACCGCCCACATCTACGACGGCGCGCCCCACGCCTGGGAAAACTCCGCAGCCCGCCAACTGTCCGAGGACTCGCCTTACCTGGCCGGCTGCGAGCTGAGCTACGACGCAGGCGGCAAGCCCTACGTCGATGGCAAGCTGCTGCTCGAATACGCGATGGACGCCAGCCATGCGACCAAGATGGCGGTCAGGTTCGGCATGTCCGACAGACTGCGCGACTGCGTGCGGTGGGGTTATGAAGTGGGTCGGGACGAGGTCACGCGCAACCGCGCCTACCGGGACATACTTGCTTTTCTAAGCGCGCGCTGGGGACTCGGGCAGGGGCGGCCGGATTCCGGGCTGCACTAGGGTTTTGGGAACTTTGTCACGGATTTGCAACGCGTTTATCTGCTAACATTGCCCTTGGTTGCGTTCGCGCAGAAAATGACAACCGAAGTTCAGTGCACTGCCCCGGCTCGACCGGCAGTGCAGAGAAAAACAACAACGGGTTCCGGGACCGACTGTGGCGTTCATCCTGCGTTTTTTTGATTATTTCCTGCCGGAGAGCCTGAACAGCAATCCCCGACACCTGATGCGCGGCTACGTCCTGGTCGGCATCATTTTCACCAATATCATCCTGTGCCTGCTGTGCGCCCTGGGCATCCTGTTCTTTCTGGAACTCGAGGACAACCTCAAGATCGCACTGGCCCTGGACGCCGCCTGCCTGTTGGGCTACGTCGCGTCGCTGTGGCTGCTGAAGCAGTACGAGAGCTATGTCCTGTGCGGCAATTTCATACTGGGCATACTGGTACTGGTACAGGCCTGCGGCGTGTCTATCACAGGCGGCTACCTGGACTCACCCATTTCACAGCTGGTGCTGCAAATCACGCTCATGGCGTTTCTGTTGCTCGGGCTGCGGCTCGGCATCATCTGGCTGGGGATCACCATCGCCATTTCGCTGCTCGGCTATTACGGCTCCGTCAACCAGGTAGGCTACATACAGCTGCTGCAGAGTGACGAGGTCATCCAGGCGATGCGCATGATGCTGCAGTTCACGCTGGTATTCCTGGTGGGCGGGGTGCTGGTTGTTTACGAAACGCTCCACGGGCTGCTGGAAAAAGAATTGCAGGAGGAGAAAACCAAACTCGAGCACTGGGCCAGCCACGATGACCTGACCGGTGTGGCAAACCGCTTCGAGTTCTTCCGCCGCCTCAGGGCGCATATCGACGAGGCCGGCGAGCGCAAGCAGAACGTGGGGGTTGTCTACATCGACCTGGACGGCTTCAAGCCGGTCAACGACACCCACGGCCACCACATCGGGGACGAAGCCCTGCGCACCATCGCGGAACGCATACAACACGCGGTACGCCTGTCCGACACCACGGCACGCATCGGCGGGGATGAATTCGGCCTGATCCTCCCGGGCATCCACGTTCCCAGGGACATAGAGTTCATCATACCGAAGGTAATGAACGCCATCCGCAAACCGATCAGGATGGATGACCTCGAGGTGGTTATCGACGCCAGCTGCGGCGTGTCGATATTTCCCAACCACTCCCAGGACTATAACGACCTGTGCCGCTACGCCGATACGGCGATGTACCGCGCCAAGTCGAACAGCGACTCGTACCTGGTATACAACAACCAGATGGTCCTGCAGCCCCAGTGATGTACAGTGAGCGCTAACGGCTCGGCCAGTCGCCAACTCACTCGTCCTGCTCGACTGAAAAAGCCAACGCACCGTCGGCCAGAGCCGTGGCGAGGAACATCCGATTCGCTATTCTTTCACATTTGCATCGGGCTATTGCATTGCGGCCCGGCTCGCCCAGGGTGACTACTACAGGTTGATCCTGCAGTTACCTGGCGGACCGGTCGACAGGCACGCTTCTATATGCGAGCGGAATAATCTGACCAACAGGTGAAAACCCACCGCAGGATACAGTTGTGGTCGCGTTATAGTAATCTGCACTCACGCCAGTAGTTGGATAGCCGCATGCATACTGCCATAACTATTTCCGGCTTCGCGTTCTTATGCTGTGCCCTGGTGGTCGCGCCAGTAGACGCCCGCGGCTTCTACGCGGCACAAATTACCCCCACAAACGTCGAGCGTATCCCTGACGGTGGCCTGGACGCCATCGGCGGCCTCGGTGACTGGTTCATGACCAATGGCAGGCTGTGCGCAATCGTGTCTGACAAGACCCACGCCACCTACCTCGCACTGCACGGCGGCGCGCTGGTGGACCTCTGGCACTGTGACAGGGCGAACGACCAGTGGAGCACGGCGCACACACAGCTGAACCTGCAGAAGGAGGAAATCCCGCCGACGGCGGAATTAACCGCGGGCTACTCCGCGCAGCAGGCATGGATCGAAACACGTGGCGACCTGGAGGGTCTCCACACTCGCGTGCGCTTTACACTGGGTGGCGCAGCGACGGACGCGCTCAGCGTCACGACCACCGTGACCCGACAGGGGCAGGGTAAGGCACTGGGTATGTTCGGCGCGATCGTGCTGCACCCGCGCGCGTCACTGCGGCCCTACTCCATCGACACAACCGATCCAGCCTATTCACTCGGCTTCGAGCAGCCCGACGTCGACACCGCCGATCGCGCTTCCATCCTGTCCTCGATCGGCAGCACGAACCTGCAGGTGCTGCTGGGCAGTCCCGGGCACCGTTT
>JAWVYG010000349.1:0-4257 GCA_033722815.1 Halioglobus sp. | reverse complement strand
GTCGCATCGGCTGGTGCCCCCACACGGCACCACCCTCGACGGCCTGTTCGGCGTTCTGCCCAACGTCGCCTGGACCCGCGAGGGCGCGGTGGCCATCGACGAGCTCGACCAGCGGCAACTGGCGGCGCGCCTGCGCGGCGAGGTGCTGGAGGTCAGCTGCGTCGACAAGTTTCCCAAGATGACCAATTACGTTGTGCCGGCGGGCGTGCGGATCGCACACACCGCGCGTGTGCGGCTGGGTGCCTACCTCGGCGAGGGCACCACCATCATGCACGAGGGTTTCGTCAACTTTAACGCGGGCACCGACGGGCCGGGCATGATAGAGGGCCGCATCTCCGCCGGCGTTCGCGTAGGCGGAGGCTCGGATCTCGGCGGCGGCTGTTCCACTATCGGCACGCTGTCCGGCGGCGGCAATATCGTCATCTCGGTAGGCAAGGAATGCCTGATCGGCGCCAACGCGGGCATCGGCATTCCCCTGGGCGATCGCTGCACCGTCGAAGCTGGCCTGTTCGTCACCGCGGGCACCAAGGTCACGATACTGGACGCCGGAGGCATGCCGGTCGAGACCGTGAAGGCCCGCGACCTGATGGGCAAGTCCGACCTGCTCTTTCGGCGCAACTCCACCAACGGCGCCGTGGAGTGCCTGACCAACCGCAGTGCGGTGGAACTCAACGAGGAGCTGCACGCCCACAACTGAGTGGGTGTGTGGTAACTGTCATGGAACGGACACTGGCCCTGTGCTGCGAGTTGATTCGCAGGCAATCCGTTACACCCGAGGACGCCGGCTGCCAGCAGCTGATGATGGAGCAGTTGCGCGAGCTGGGTTTCGACTGCACCGACCTGCCCTTCGGGGAGGTGAGCAATTTCTGGGCAACCCGGGGCGCAAGGGGGCCGCTGCTGGTATTCGCCGGGCACACGGATGTCGTACCCCCGGGGCCGCTGGAGGAGTGGCACAACCCGCCTTTCGAACCGACCGTTGACGATGGGCTGCTGTACGGGCGCGGCACCGCGGATATGAAGGGCAGCCTGGCGGCAATGCTGGTGGCCTGCAAGGATTTTATCGCGTCCCACCCCGACCACCCGGGACGCATCGGCTTTCTCATCACCTCCGACGAAGAGGGACCGGCGGTAGACGGCACCGTCCGTGTACTGGACTTCCTGCGCGAGCGCGGCGAATCCATCGACTGGTGTGTGGTGGGGGAACCCTCCAGCAGCGCCGCACTGGGCGACGTCATCAAGAACGGCCGGCGCGGCTCGCTGGGCGCCATGCTCACCGTGCGCGGTATCCAGGGGCACATCGCCTACCCGCACCTCGCGGACAATCCCATTCACCGCGCACTGCCGGCACTGCATGCGCTGGCAACCGAAGCCTGGGACGAGGGCAATGAGTTTTTCCCTCCCACCTCCCTGCAGGTCTCCAACATTAACGGCGGTACGGGCGCGACCAACGTCATACCCGGCGACGTGCAGGTGCTGTTCAATTTCCGCTTTTCCACCGAGGTCACCGACGCCCAGCTGCGCCAACGCACGGAGGCAATTCTCGATCGCTTCGAGCTGAACTACGACATCGACTGGCAGCTCAGCGGCCAGCCCTTCCTCACCCCGCGCGGCGAACTCGTCGACGCGGCGATTGCCAGCATAACGGCCGAGACGGGTCAGGAGCCGCAGTTATCCACCGCAGGGGGCACGTCGGACGGGCGCTTCATTGCGCCCACCGGCGCCCAGGTGGTGGAACTGGGCCCGAACAACGCCAGCATCCACAAGATCAACGAATCCGTCCGGGTCGACGACCTGCCGCGCCTGGCCGACATCTATCGCGGCATCCTGGAAAGACTGTTGCTGCAACACCCGGCCGCCTGAGGCGCTTCAGCCGCTACCGAATAACGCCTGTTGGCCGTCGACCGCGGCGCGCGCCAGCGCCTGGTTCGTCTCACCGGGCACAACCAGCACCTGTCCAGAGCCCAGCGCAGCCAGGCTGGCCGCGACCACATCGCCCGCGTCCATCCACATGTCACCCGGCACGCGCTCCCGGTCGAAGCCCTGCTGCGACATGGCGTCGTGGAACTCGGTACGCGTGAAGCCCGGGCACAGCGCCTGCACCTCGATGCCATCGGGCCGGACCTCTTCCTGCAGCGAGGCGGAGAAGTAATTCAGGAACGCCTTGGTCGCACCGTAAACCGCAAATCCCTTGCCCGGCGCAAGTGCAGCCAGGGAGGAGACATTGATGATGACGCCGCCGCCCAGTTCCGCCATGTACGGTACCGCGGCCCGGCACAGCGTGATGGTGGCGTCGCAGTGCAGCCTCAGCATGTCGCGCTGCGCATCCACGGGAACCGCGGCGAAACTGCCGAAGGTAGAAAAGCCGGCATTGTTGACCAGGTAGTCGACGGGACCCAATTGCCGCAGTGCCTCCATGGCGCGCGCAACACCCTGCACCGAGGTCAGGTCCGACTCGATGCAGTGCATCTCAACCTGCGAGCCCAGCTCCGCAGCCAGCGCTTCCAGGGGAGCGCGGCGGCGGGCAACCGCGATAATCACCTCGCACCGGTCAGCCAGCTGCCGACAGAATTCCGCCCCCAGTCCCGCCGACGCACCGGTCACCAGCGCGGTAGTTTTGTGTCCTGACATGGCGTCTCCTCATGGTTCGGCGCAACGGGTGTCGCGGGCAGCGCCGGGATTCAGGCCGAGCTGAAACCGCGCCTGACGTAAACATCATAGCGCACCGCCTTGCCGCGGATACAGTGGGAGGGCCGGGGCTCGTCGGGCAACGGCGCCTTGGCTGGCCGCTTGAGCACCACGCGGGCGACATCCTGCTCCAGCGCCCAACCCAGCAGGTCGGTAATCCCGGCGCCGGCTTCATCGGCCTGCAACAACCACTGCAACGCAGCCATCTCCTTGCCGACAGCGGCGCTCTTGGCGCGCGCCGGGAACATCGGGTCAAGATAGATGACATCGACCTGCAGGCACTCCGGCGGCGCCTGCCGCACGTCGCCGCTGTACAGGCGCATCCTGTCCGCCGCTGCCCGCAACCAGCTATCGTCGCTGTTACCGGCCAGGGCAAGCCCCGCTGCGAGCAGCTCATACACGATGGGATGTCGCTCAAACAAGGAGACCTCACAACCCAGGTCGGCGAGCACAAAACTGTCTGTACCGAGGCCGGCGGTACCGTCGAGGACGCGCAGACCGGCTTTCCTGCCGATGCCCACCGCCCTGCCGAGCAATTCGTTGGCACCGGCGCGGCGCCGATGGCGCATGGCGCCGCTGCCGAAGTCGACCTGTACCGCGCCCGGCGCGTTCTTGCCTGTGGTTTGCAGCGCAAGTCCTGCGCCGGACACGGTGAGCAGCGCGCGGTGCGAACGCCAGTTCGCGGCATCCACGCCGCGCTCGAGCAGAGCCAGCCCAAGCTTTCGCGCCAGGCGCTGTGCGTGGGGAATATCGTCGGTGCAGGCCGGGGCTACGGCCAGGTCAGTCAGTACAGACACTGCAGCGGCGCCGGCGCTAATCCTGCGCGGCGAGCATCGCCTCCAGGCAACGACAGTTCTCCTGGATCGCATCCATGTAGAGGTGCCGGCCATCGAAATGCTCCGCCGCGTAGCGATGCACGCCATCGAACTGTTGCTCGAGGCGCACCTCGATGGCGTTGCGGATAAAGGAAGGGGTCATGCTCAGCAACTGCTCGGGAGAACGGTAGATGGTACCGGTGTGCGTGTAGTCACCGTGCTCCCCGGCCATGCCGCCGATCACGAACTCCTCATAGAGGTACTCTCGGCACTTCCTCACATAGTCTATATCGGCCATCTGTGCGATGAGATCGGCAGTGCCAAGGAGGCTGCCGAGCAGACGCTCGCTCTCATTACTCACAGCTATTGCGGAAGGCTCCAGTTCATAACCTGTAAAGTGGACGATCCGCGTACAGACGCCCACAAGGGAATCCAGCTGCACCCGCGGCAGGTACTGGGCGAGGAACTGCGCGCTGCGCCGGACATGAATACGCGTATAGGCGGCCCCGTTGCTGTGCCGGGTATCGTCCAGGCGGCGTATGTAGCCGGAGTCGTGGAACAGCGCGGCCGCGATGCCGGCCATGACCATCGTGTCGTCCAGGCAGGCATTGTCGTCCACGGCGCGCGCGTGTCCCTCGAGCAGGCGCGCCATCGCGAGTGTCACGTCCAACACATGCTGACTGTTGTGGTAGCGAATCTCACAGCCGTGGTAACCCGGGTAGGCGCCATCGTAGAGCAGCGTAAAGTCGGTAAACAG
>JAWVYG010000348.1:0-4261 GCA_033722815.1 Halioglobus sp. | reverse complement strand
GCGGCCAGCTAGCACAGCGACAAACAGGGGCACGGCCAACAGGGCAGGGTTTACGGGGCGTGATGGACTTAACAATCAGAGACTGGATGGTCATAGTCGGCGTATTGCTGATTGTGGCCGTATTGCTTGATGCCTGGCGCAGGGTGCGCGGTGAAAAGCGCTCGAACGTGAAGGTGAAACTGGTCGATCCGGAGACGATTCCGCCGGAACCGGATGCCGACCTGGCCTGGCTGAAGGAGCTACCCAATGGCGGGGCGCGGGTGGTCGAGCGCGGCGACCTGCTGCGCGCTGCCGGCATCGAGGACACGGCCGCTCACGACGACGTCGAGCTGGTCCCGGGCTTGAGCTCCGCCGGGCACGACGACGATGCGGGCCTGGACTGGCTCGAGGGTGTCGACAGTGATGGCGGCGTGAAGGAGCAGCCCGGCGCCGGGAGCCTGCCGCGCGACCCGGACCCCGAGGTGTTCATGCTCAATGTCGTGGCCCGCAGCCCCGGCGGGTTCCGCGGCGACGATATCCTGCAAATCCTGCTCGCCTGCGACCTGCGCTTCGGCGATATGAACTTCTTTCACCGCCATGAATACGCGGCGGGAAGGGGCGCGATCCAGTTCAGCGTGGCCAACATGATGCAGCCCGGTGTGTTCGATATCGACAACATGGGGCAGCTGCAGACTCCCGGCCTGGTGTTCTTCGTTACCCTGCCGGGCCCGGAAGACATGATGAAAGCCTACGATTACATGCTCGAAACGGCCCAGGCAGTGGCGCGCAATCTCGGCGGTGACGTGCTGGACGAATCCCGCAGCGTACTGACCGGGCAGGCCACCGAGCACGCGCGCCAGAAGATCCGCGAACTGGAACAGCGCCTCCTGGCCCAGGCACGCTGACGGGGCAACCCCGTGGCGAATCCCGACGAAGTGCAGGAAGCCCGGGCCCTGCGCGAGCAGCTGGAGGGCTGGAATTACCAGTACTACGTGCTGGACAACCCGGAAGTCCCCGACGCCGAATACGATCGCTGCATGGCGCGCCTGCGCGAGCTGGAATCGCTTCACCCTGAACTCGTCGATGCGCAATCTCCCACCCAGCGTGTCGGTGCCGCGCCGCTGCAGGAGTTCACGCAGGTCGTCCACGAGGTGCCGATGCTCTCGCTGGAAAACGCCTTCGATGCGCAGGATATGCGCGATTTCAATCGGCGCCTGCTGGATCGGCTGGGGGAGGCCGACGTCGAGCTCGAGTTCGCCTGCGAACCGAAACTGGACGGCATCGCGGTCAGCCTGCTGTACCGCGACGGCAAGCTGGAGCGCGCGGCCACCCGCGGCGACGGCGCGACCGGCGAGGACATCACCCACAACGTCCGCACCATTCGCAGCATTCCCCTGCAGCTGCGCGGCTCGGGATACCCGCCCGTGCTGGAGGTGCGCGGCGAAATCTACATGCCCCGGGACGGCTTCGAGGCGCTGAACGCGCGCGCCCGCGAACAGGGTGAGAAGACCTTCGTCAATCCCCGCAATGCCGCGGCGGGCAGCCTGCGCCAACTCGATCCGCGCATCACGGCGACCCGGCCCCTGCAGATGTGCTGTTACAGCGTGGGGCTGGTGCAGGGAGGCGAGCTGCCGGAGCGGCACGCGGAGATTCTCGACCTGCTCGGGGAGTGGGGCCTGCGGATCAACGGCGAATCACGCGTTGTGCGCGGCATCGAGCAGTGTGAGCGCTACTTCGACCAGCTCGCCGCGCGGCGCGACGAACTGCCTTACGATATCGACGGCATCGTGTTCAAGGTCAACGACCTGGCGCTGCAGGAACGCCTGGGATTTGTCTCGCGCGCGCCGCGCTGGGCCATCGCGCGCAAGTTTCCGGCGCAGGAGGAGATGACCACGCTCGTGGACGTGGAATTCCAGGTCGGCCGTACCGGTGCGATCACGCCGGTGGCGCGGTTGCAGCCGGTGTTCGTCGGTGGCGTAACGGTGAGCAACGCCACCCTGCACAATGCGGACGAGGTGGCGCGCCTGGACCTGCGCATTGGCGACACGGTGATAGTGCGCCGCGCCGGCGATGTGATACCCCAGATCGTGTCGGTGGTCGCCGCCAAGCGACCCGCGAGCAGCAGGCCGATCGTGTTTCCCGACGCCTGCCCGGTGTGTGGCTCGGCCGTGGAACGTGAGGAGGGCGAGGCGGTTTGGCGCTGCATCGGCGGCCTGGTCTGCGAGGCCCAGCGCAAGGCAGCGATCCGACACTTCGCCTCCCGCCGCGCGCTCGATATCGAGGGCCTGGGTGACAAGCTGGTGGAACAGCTGGTGGACCAGGGCCTGGTCGAGAGTGTCGCAGGCCTCTACAGCCTGACGCTGGAGCAGCTGGTAGAGCTCGAGCGGATGGGCGAGAAGTCCGCGAACAACCTGCTGGACGCGTTGCAGGCGAGCAAGTCGACCACGCTGCCGCGCTTCATCTTTGCGCTGGGTATTCGCGAGGTGGGGGAGGCCACGGCACTCAATCTCGCCCGCCACTTCGGCAGCTGGGAGCGACTCGCGGCCGCCTCCGAGGAGCAGCTGCTGGAGGTGGATGATGTCGGCCCCGTGGTGGCGGATCACCTCGTGCAGTTTTTTGACTCCGCCTCCAGTATGGACGAGGTCCAGGCGCTGCGCGATGCGGGCGTGCACTGGCCGGACGTCGAGCGTCCCGCCCGGACAGCACATTCGCTGGCCGGGCAGACCTGGGTGGTAACGGGCAAACTGGATTCCCTGAGTCGCGACGAGGCCAAGGGACACCTGCAGTCCCTGGGCGCGAAAGTCGCGGGCAGCGTTTCGGCACGCACCACCTGCGTTGTGGCGGGACCGGGAGCCGGCTCGAAACTCGCCAGGGCGCAGGAACTCGACGTCGAGGTGATCGACGAGGAGGCGCTGCTGGCCCTGCTGCGCGAGGCGGGGATAGCGGTGTGAGAGCCGCGCTCGCCGTCGTCCTGTTGCTGCTGCTCGCCGGCTGCGCGTCGGCGCCGCCGAAGAACAGCGATAACGTGTGCGAGATCTTCCGCGAGAAAGACGACTGGTACGACGACGCGGCCGACGCGCGCGAGGAGTGGGGCAGCCCGATCTCGGTGATGATGGCAATCATGCACCAGGAGTCCCGCTTCCAGGCCAAGGCGAAGCCGCCGCGGCGCAAGATCCTGGGCTTCATCCCCGGACCCAGGCCGTCCACAGCCTACGGCTACAGCCAGGCCAAGAAGACCACGTGGGCGGAATACAAGCGCAGCGCGGGGCGCTACGGTGCGGACAGGGATGACTTCGCCGACGCCATCGATTTCATAGGCTGGTACAACGCGCAGTCGCGGCGGCGCAGCGGTATCGCCAGCAACGACTCCTACAACCTGTACCTCGCCTATCACGAGGGACACGGGGGTTATAACCGCGCCACCTACCGCAAGAAACCGTGGCTTGTCAGCGTCGCGCGCAAGGTGGAGCAGCGGGCCGGAACCTACCGCAGCCAGTTGCTGCAATGCGAGGAAAGCCTCGAGGACGACGGCTGGTTTTTCGGCTGGTTCTGACTGGCGCTCGCTACGCTGGTTCAAGATGGATGACCAGTCTCATGACACTTTCCTAAGCGCTGGAAAAATAACAAGAAATGCGAACCCGTCGTAATGAAAAGGCAGTCGACATGTGCCACACTTGATTTCCGGTGAATCGTTTCGCCGGATAACAACATGAACAGTGTGTTTTTTAGAGCAGCAGCAGTGAAAACAACAGACATCAGCAACCCCGAGTACTTCCACAAGGTCGTCGATTGCCAGTATGCCTGTCCCGCCCATACGCCGGTCCCCGAGTACATCCGGCTGATTGCGGCGCAGCGCTACACGGACGCCTACATGATCAACTGGCGCTCCAACGTGTTTCCCGGCATTTTGGGGCGCACCTGTGACCGGCCCTGCGAGCCGGCCTGCCGCCGCGTGCGCGTGGAAGAGGAACCGGTCGCGATCTGCCGCCTCAAGCGCGTCGCCGCCGACAACAAGGACGACATCAGCGAGCGCCTGCCGGAGATCCCGCGCAAGAAGAACGGCAAACGCATCGCGCTGATCGGCGCGGGACCCGCCTCACTCACTGTCGCGCGCGACCTGGCGCCACTGGGCTACATCATCGATATCTTCGACAACCAGTTTGCCGGAGGAGGCATGATGCGCAGCCAGATCCCGTCGTTCCGGCTGCCTGTCGAGGTACTGGACGAGGAGGTCAACTACATCGTCGACCGCGGCGTCAATGCCACCTTCGACATCGAGGTC
>JAWVYG010000347.1:0-4262 GCA_033722815.1 Halioglobus sp. | reverse complement strand
GCCGGCGTGATGTCCAGCAGCTGCAGGATGACGGGCTGGTCGTCCCCCAGCATGGCGCCGGAGGCGATGCGGAACAGCAGGGCGTACCCGATCTGGCCGGCGGCGCCGGTCACAGTGACGCGAACAGGTGCTTTCATGGAAGTGTGATCCTCTGTGTGAGTGTGTTGTCGGGGAATTTCGGGGCGCACATTGTCGTGTCTACGCCGTGAAATTTCAAGGCGCCGCGGCGTTGGCCCACACCCCCTGTGAGGCGGCAAGAAACTGTGGGGTTGCGCCATCGCGAACTGGACTGCAGGCGTCCCGACAACGTAAAATGCGCGGCAAATCAAGCACTAACGGCTGGAATCGTGCGCGAATTGTCCCGCAAGGAAAAAACCGAGTTCAACAAGCTGCAAAAGCGGCTGCGGCGCAACACCGGTAACGCAATCGTCGATTACAACATGATCGGCGACGGCGACAAGGTGATGGTCTGCATCTCCGGGGGCAAGGACTCCTACGCCATGCTGGATATACTGCTCAACCTGCGGCGCAACGCCCCGGTGGACTTTGAGCTGGTGGCGGTAAACCTGGACCAGAAGCAGCCCGGTTTCCCGCAGGAGGTATTGCCCGCGTACCTGTCCGGGCTGGGCATACCGTTCTACATCCTCGAGAAAGATACCTACAGCATCGTCAAGGAGGTCATTCCCGAGGGCAAGACCACCTGCGGCCTGTGCTCGCGCCTGCGTCGCGGCAGCCTGTACGGCTTCGCCCGGGACATCGGCGCCACCCGCATCGCCCTGGGTCATCATCGCGACGATATCGTCGAGACGTTGTTCCTGAACATGTTCTTCAACGGCACGCTCAAGGCGATGCCGCCGAAGCTGCTCAGCGACGATGGCGCGAACGTGGTCATCAGGCCGCTGGCCTATTGTCGCGAGCAGGACCTGGCGCGCTTCGCACACTACAAGGACTTCCCCATTATCCCCTGTAATCTTTGCGGATCGCAGGACAACCTGCAGCGGGTGCAGGTCAAGCGCATGCTCGCGCAGTGGGAGCGGGAGTATCCCGGCCGCACCGAGACGATTTTCCGTGCCATCCGCAATGTGGCGCCGTCGCAGCTGGCCGACACCTCGCTGTTCAACTTTGCCGACCTTGCCGTAGAGCGCGACACCAGTCTCCATATCCCGGCGATACAGGCGGTCAATCTCTAGTGGGCGACTACGACGCCGGCGAGCCCCTGCTGGCGGTGGAGCGACTGTCGCTGGTGCGCGGCGGGCGCCAGCTGTTCAGTGACCTGTCGCTGTGCGTCACGGCCGGGCAATTCTGGATGATCGAGGGCGCCAACGGGGCCGGCAAAACCAGCCTGCTGCGTATCCTCGCGGGCTTGTCCCGCTACGGGTTCGAGGGCCGCGCGCGGCGCACTGTGCCCATGCTGTACCTGGGGCACCACAGTGCCGTGAAGCCGCTCCTGAGCCCGCGCGAGAACCTGTCCCTGCATCCCGCCGGCGCCGGAGACTACGATGCGGCCGCCATCGACCGGGCCCTCGCGGAGGTAGGTCTGTACGGCTACGAGGATGTGCCCAGTCGCACACTGTCCGCCGGGCAGCATCGCCGGGTCAACCTGGCCCGCCTCTACCTGTCCTCGGAGCCGCTGTGGATCCTCGATGAGCCGTTCACGGCGATCGACAAGACCGGTGTGGCGCAACTGGAGACGCGGCTGGCGGCACATGTGTCGGGCGGGGGAGCGGTGGTACTGACATCGCACCAGGCGCTATCGGTGGACTGCGAGGTGCAGCGCCTCGGCCTCGACAGCGGGACGATGTCGTGAGCGCGCCCTCGTCGCTGCGCTTTTGCGCCAGGTTGCTGCGCAGGCAGCTGCTTCTCGCGCTGCGCCGTCCCATCGAAATCGCCAACCCGCTGATGTTCTTCGCCATGGTCGTGGCCCTCTTTCCCCTTGGCCTGGGTCCCGCGCCGGATACCCTGGCGGCGTTCGCGCCGGGCGCACTGTGGATCGTCGCACTGTTGTCCAGCCTGCTCACCGCGGAGGGCGTCTTTCGCAGCGATTTCGAGGACGGCTCGATGGAGCAGCTGCTGCTCTCGCCGCAGCCTCTATACCTGTCGGTGCTCGCTATCTGCGCGGCGCACTGGCTGGTGACGGGCCTGCCACTGGCGCTCGCCTCGCCGCTGTTCGCGGTGATGCTCGGCCTGCCCACAGCGGGTGTCGTCGCGCTGCTGTGCAGCCTGCTGCTGGGCACCGGCGTACTCAGCCTCGTCGGCTGTATCGGCGCGGCGCTCACCGTGGGGCTGAAGCGCGGCGGTATGTTGATCGCGCTGCTGGTGCTGCCGCTGTACGTGCCGGTGCTGATCTTCGGCGCCGCCGGCGTGCAGGCCGCCGTCGACGGCGCCGGCGCCGCAGCCCACCTGGCGATACTGGGCGCCATGTTGTCGCTGGGGATCGCGCTGGCGCCATTCGCGATCGCCGCGGGGCTGCGCATCAGTATCGATGCCTGACGGGGTGATGCGATTACCTGGCAGGAGGGTGCGAGGGCGCAGCCGTTACGCCGCGGAGTCGCGCGTCAGGCACGACGCGTCCACGGGGGTCTCACACAACTTTGACAACGGCGCGGGCGCAGCTTTGTGCCATGCACCACGCCCTGTATAATTTCGGCCGCTATGTGGACATTCTTCCATAAACTGGGCTCGCCGCCCTGGTTGTACGCCATCTCCGGCTCTATCCTGCGCTGGCTGGTGCCCATCACGCTGCTGGCCCTGCTGGCCGGCGCGACCTGGGGCCTGTTTTTCACCGCGCCCGATTTTCGCCAGGGTAACAGCTACCGCATCATCTACATACACGTGCCGGCCGCCGTCGTGGCGCTGGCGGGTTACTACGTGATGGCGATAGCGGGGGCTATCAACCTGATCTGGCGCATGAAAATGGCGGACGTCGCGATGCGCGCCGCGGCGCCGATCGGTGCGGCTCTGACGTTTGTCGCACTGTTTACCGGCTCGGTCTGGGGCAAGCCCACCTGGGGCGCCTGGTGGGTGTGGGATGCGCGGGTCACTTCCATGCTGGTGCTGCTGTTCCTGTACCTCGGCGTCGTTGCGCTGTACGAGGCCTACGATAACAAGGAGGCGGCCGGTCGCGCCTGCGCCGTGCTCAGCCTGGTGGGCATGGTGAACATCCCGATCATCTACAAGTCCGTCGACTGGTGGTATAGCCTGCACCAGCCGGCCTCCATCAAGTTTACCGGGGAATCGGCGATCGACAGCAGCATGCTGTACCCGCTGCTGCTGATGATTACGGCGTTCTACGCGCTGTACGTGTGCTGCCTGTTGATGAACATGCGCGCGGAGTTGCTGCAGAGGGAGTCCCGGACCAACTGGGTACGCAAACTGACTCTCGAGGAGGCCACCTCCTGATGTACTTCGACAGTCTTGGGGCCGCACTGGCAATGGATGGTCACGGCGGCTTTGTCTGGGCCGCCTACGCCCTCACCGCGGTAGTCGTGGCGCTGCTGCTCATCCTGCCGTTGCGCCGTCGCAAGCGACTGCTGCGCGATATTTCCGGCGAGCTGCGCAGGGCCGGCAACGAGCCTGTGGCCGGGAAACCCTGATGCATCCCGTACGCCGACAGAGACTGTTCCTGGTGCTGTTCCTCGTGGTGTTCTCCAGCGCCGCCATCGGCCTGGTGATGTACGCGCTGCGCGGCAACATCAACCTGTTCTTCCCGCCGGCGGATGTCGCAGCGGGCAAGGCGCCTGTCGACCAGCGCATCCGCGTCGGCGGCATGGTCCGCGAGGGCAGCGTGGTGCGCGCCAGCGACAGCCTCAAGGTACAGTTCGTGCTGACCGACTACGCGGGCGATGTCGATGTCGTGTACGAGGGTATCCTGCCGGACCTGTTCGATGAGGGGCAGGGCGCTGTGGCCGCGGGCAGGCTGAACAAGGCCGGCGTGCTGGAGGCGGTCGAGGTACTGGCCAAGCACGATGAGAACTACATGCCGCCCGAGGTCGCCGAGGCGCTGGAGCGTTCCGGTCACGGTGTGAAAGGCGGTGCGCAATGATACCTGAGATCGGTCATTTCGCGCTGGCGGTCGCGCTCAGCCTGGCGCTGATTCTGTCGGTGGTGCCGGCCTGGGGCGCCTGGCGGGGCAACCGTGCCGCCATGTCACTCGCGCCGGGACTTGCGCTGGGCCTGCTCGCATTCCTCGCCATCAGTTTTGCCTGTCTCACCTACGCTTTCCTGCAGGACGACTTCTCTGTCAGGGTTGTCGCGGCCAACAG
>JAWVYG010000346.1:0-4282 GCA_033722815.1 Halioglobus sp. | reverse complement strand
ATGGGGATGCTCGCCAGCTGGCTGTCATTCAGCGCCAGCAGCGACTCGCCCAGGCGTTGCAGGTAGTGACTGCGGCGTTTCAGTTCGCTCTTGCTGGGCGGCTGCTCCGGTTGATCGTGTCCGCCGTCGTCCCACTGCTCAGGCATAGAAAATCGTCGCCAGGCCAAGGAAAGAGACGAAGCCGACGACGTCGGTGACGGTGGTCAGCACGACGCCGCCGGCGAGCGCGGGATCGATGTTCACGCGCGTCATGAGCAGCGGCAACATGGCGCCGAACAGGGCGGCGGTCAGCAGGTTGATCACCATTGCCGCAGCGATGATCAGGCCGATGTTCCAGTCGTCAAACCACATGGACGCGGCCACGGCCACGACCGCTGCCCAGAGCAGGCCGTTGAACAGGCCGATCAGCAGTTCGCGGTTCACCAGCCAGAACTGGTTGTTCTTCACTATCTGGCCCATGGCGATGCCGCGCACCAGTATGGTCAGCGTCTGTGTACCCGCGATACCGCCCATGGAGGCGACGATGGGCATCAGTACGGCAAGCGCCACCACCTTCTCGATGGTGTCCTGGAACAGGTTGATGACGAACGCGGCGATGAAAGCGGTGACGAGATTGACGCCGAGCCAGATCGCCCGTCGCGGCGCCGCCTTGGCGAGTGAAGCGAAGGTGTCCTCGTCTTCCCCCAGGCCTGCCATCGACATGAAGGAGTGGTCGGCATCCTCGCGGATCACGTCCACCACGTCGTCGATGGTAATGCGCCCGAGCAGCTTGCCGTGATTGTCCACGACCGGCGCCGATACCCAGTCGTTGTTCTCGAACAGTCGCGTAACGTCCGAGTCGGGCATATCCACGGGGATCGGTTCCACGTCTGTAACCATCATCTCGCGCACGGTAGCCGACGGGTCGGACACCAGCAGGGTGCGCAGCGGCAGCAGCCCGATGAACTGGTCGGCACGATTCACCACGATCAGGTTATCGGTCATCGCGGGGATTTCATCGTGCCGGCGCAGGTAGCGCAGCACCACGTCCAGGGTCAGCCGTGCACGGATGGTGATCGTGTCGGTGTTCATCAGGCCGCCGGCGGTATCGTCGGGGTAGAACATGACCCGTTCGAGGCGCGCCCGGTCCTGCTGGTCCATCGCGTTGAGAACTTCGAATGTGACCCGGTCCGGTACCTGCTGCAGGATATCCGCGATGTCGTCGTCTTCCAGACCCTCGGTCAGGGCGGCGACCTCGGCGGCGTCCATGTGTGCGAGGAAATGCGACTGCAGGTCGTCGCTGAGTTCGCCGAGGACCTCGCCCTCCTGGTCCACTTCCACCATCTGCCAGATGACGTTGCGGAACTTGGGCGGTGACGATTCGAGCAGGTGGGCGACATCGGCTGGCGAGAGGCCATTGAGCATGCGCCTGACGTCGACGAAGGTGCCGCTTTCCAGCGCGGCGCTGAGCTGGTCGAGGGCTTCCTGGGAAGCGACTTTTGACTGGACCATCGTTGTTCTCCCGACCAGGGGAAAGCCCGGTAGCGCGTGGGACGCACGTACCCCCCGCCCACCGGCGGCTACCTGCTGGCGTAATTATCCGGAAAAGTCAGACCGGCGATAAAGGCATAAGAACGTGATTAGTTACAGCTTTGCCGTCTACTCGCTCTCGTCGAAGCGGTTCTCGATCAGCGTGGTCAGGGCGGCGAGGGCGTCCTCTTCGTCGCTGCCCTCGATCTGCAGATCCAGTACGGTGCCCTTGCCGGCAGCGAGCAGCATGACGGACATGATGCTCTTGCCGTCGACCATGTCGCCGTTGACGCCGGCCTGGATAGTGCTGGAAAAGGCGCCGGTGCATTCCACGAACTTGGCCGCTGCACGGGCGTGCAGGCCCAGTTTGTTGATGATGGTCACCTGGGTGCGGATCATTGGGGCCTCTTGTGGCGGATCAGGGCCAACTCAGGTGGTGTAAGCGGGCCCTGCACTGTCGCCGAGTTTCGCAATTACTGTAACTCACGGTGTCTGATGTCTACAGACTGGTAGTGTTCCTTGTAATGCCGGTACAGTCGATCCGCCAGATATACTGACCGATGTTGCCCGCCGGTACAACCCACGGCGATGGTCATGTAGCTCCGGTTGCTGTCGCGGTAGTGGGGCAGCCAGTTATCCAGGTAGTTGCAGATATCGCGCAGTAAATCCTTGGTCAACGCATGGCTTTCGAGAAACTCCCTGACGGGCCCATCCAGGCCCGTCTTGCCGCGCAGTTCCTTGCTCCAGTGGGGGTTGGGCAACATGCGTACGTCGAAGACCAGGTCCGCGTCTGCGGGCAGGCCGCGCTTGAAGCCGAAAGACTGCACGAGGATGGACATGCTGCCCTCGCTGGTCCCCAGCAGCCGCTGCTTGATCGTGTCGCGCAGCTCGTAAATCGTGGTGCCACTGGTGTCGAGCACGAGGGAGGCATTGCTGAGAATCGGCTCCAGCAGCTCGCGCTCTTTCTCGACAGCCTCGTGCAGTGGTGTGGACTCGGACGTCAGGGGGTGTTTGCGGCGCGTCTCGCTGTAGCGCGTCAGCAGTATCGACTGCTGGGCGTCGAGGAACATGACCTGCGTATCCGTGCCTTCGGGCAGCGAGGCCAGGATGGCGCCGAAGTTCTTCAGGTCGGCCCAGGCGTTGCGGGCATCGATACAGACGGCCGTGCCATGGAAAGAGCCGAACTCGTTGCGGCTGGTCTCCGCCACCAGCGATGGCAGCAGCGCTACCGGCAGGTTGTCGATACAGTAAAAGCCTTCATCCTCGAGCAGGTTCAGGGCGGTACTCTTGCCCGACCCGGAGCGCCCGCTGATGATGACCAGTCGCAAGGGCGTTATACCTGGGTGTCGCCCAGGGCGGCGCGGTACAGGGCGTCGTTGCCTGTCGCCTCGCGCAGCTGCGCACAGTAGTCCGCCTCGCTGAATGCGCGGGCGACCTGCGCCAGGATGTCCAGGTGCGCCTGGTGTGCCTCCTCGGGTACCAGCAGTACGAACAGGAGGTCTACCGGTTTGTCGTCCGGTGCGTCGAAGGGTATCGGCTCCGCCAGGGTCAGCAGGGTGCCAAGGGGTGACTGGCAGTTGCCGACGCGACAGTGTGGGATGGCGATGCCTTCGCCCAGGCCGGTGCTGCCCAGTTCTTCCCGGGCAATCAGCTTGTCCAGCACGTCGTTGTAATCGAGGTCGCCCTGGTCGTCGCACACGATCCTGGCGATGGTTTCAAACAGCCGTTTCTTGCTGGTTCCCTGGACCTGGCTGGCGGTGCGTGCCGGTGACAGTATCTCGCTCAGTGCTTGCATCTTGGCTCTGTCAGTGCCCCCGGTGTTTTTGCTTGTGCTTGATCAGTTGGCGGTCCAGCTTGTCCGCCAGCGCATCGATAGCGGCGTACATGTCTTCGTCATCGGCGGCGGCGAACAGGTCTGCGCCGGCAATGTGCACCGTCGCTTCAGCCTTCTGTACCATCTTTTCTACGGTCAGGATTACATGGGTGTTGGTGATCTGGTCGTGGTGGCGCTGCAGTCGTTCAAATTTGCTTTCAACGTATTCTTTCAGGGGGGTGGAAACTTCCAGGTGGTGACCAGAAATGTTGAGTTGCATGTATTGCTCCCTTTGCTGCTAGTGCTGCCGGCAGGCTGTGCCGCCTGTCCGGAACCGTGATAGGTAGAGTGTAGACCACATTCGTTGTATTCAGATCAACCGCTTGCGCTCGTTCGATGGCGGGATGAAGAGTGTGTCCCGGTACTTGGCGATGGTGCGCCTGGCGACCTTGATGCCCTGTTCTTCCAACAGCTGGGTGATCTTGCTGTCGCTCAGCGGTTTGCGCGGGTTTTCCGCCGCGACCAGCTTCTTGATCAACGCCCGGATAGCCGTCGACGAGCACTCGCCCCCCGAGTTTGTCGCCACGTGGCTGGAGAAGAAGTATTTCAGCTCGAAAATTCCGCGCGGTGTATGCATGTACTTGTTGGTCGTGACGCGTGAGATGGTGGATTCGTGCATCTCGACGGCCTCGGCAATGTCATGCAGCACCAGCGGCTTCATCGCCTCCTCGCCGTACTCGAGGAAATTGCGCTGGTGCTCGACGATCTTCGATGCCACTTTCATCAGGGTTTCGTTGCGGCTGTGCAGGCTCTTCAGGAACCAGCGCGCCTCCTGCAGGTTGTCGCGCAGGAAGGTGTTGTCGGCGCTGTCGTCGGCGCGCTTGATGAGGCTGGCGTAATCACTGTTGATGCGCAGCTTGGGCGCGATATCGGGATTGAGCTCCACCACCCAGCGGCCGT
>JAWVYG010000345.1:0-4283 GCA_033722815.1 Halioglobus sp. | reverse complement strand
GTACTTGTCTGTGACGGCGCCTTCCGACGCCGATGCGACGGTCCTTGCGTACTTGGCGAGCAGGCCACGGGTATAACGCGCCGCGGGCGCCTGCCAGCGGCTCAACCTCGCCGCTATGTCGGCCTCTGGCAGATCGACCCTGATTTCGGAGTTCTCGGCGTCTATGGTGATGCGGTCGCCGTCCTCGACGATGGCGATGGGGCCGCCATCCATGGCCTCAGGGGTGATATGCCCTACCACGAAGCCGTGGCTGCCGCAGGAGAAGCGGCCGTCGGTAATGAGGGCGACATCATCACCCAGTCCCTTGCCCATCACCGCTGAGGTAGGACTCAGCATCTCGCGCATACCCGGGCCGCCGCGAGGTCCCTCGTAGCGAATGACGATGACGTCCCCGCTCACGACCGTGCCGTCGAGAATAGCCTGCAGTGCCAGCTCCTCGGAGTGAAACACTCGCGCCGTGCCGGTGAACGTCAGGCCTTCCTTGCCGGTGATTTTCGCCACGGCACCGCCGGGCGCGAGATTGCCCTTCAACACCATCAGGTGGCTGTCGGCTTTGATGGGATTGTCGAAATCGCGAATGATGTCCTGTGTCTCGGGATAGGGAGCAACCTCGGCCAGGTTCTCGGCCAGTGTCCTGCCTGTCACGGTCAGGCAGTCCCCGTGGAGCAGGCCGCGTTGCAACAGCGTCTTCATCAGCGGCTGTATGCCGCCGATGGCGATGAGTTCCGACATCATGTAGGCGCCGCTGGGGCGCAGGTCGGCCAGTACCGGTACGCGCTTGCCGATCGCGGCGAAGTCATCCAGCGACAGGTCCACATCGACCGCGTGCGCCATTGCCAGCAGGTGCAGCACCGCGTTGGTGGAACCACCCAGCGCGATCACGACCGTGATGGCATTCTCGAAGGCGCTGCGCGTCATGATGTCGCCCGGTTTTATATCCCTTGCCAGCAGGTCGAGCACCGCCTCACCGGCGCGCACGCAGTCGTCGGTCTTGGACGAGGACACCGCTTCCTGGGCGGAGGACCCGGGCAGGCTCATACCCAGTGCCTCGATTGCCGAAGCCATGGTGTTGGCCGTGTACATCCCGCCGCAGGAACCGGGTCCGGGTATTGCGGATTCCTCGATCTGCTTGACGGCGATGTCTGACATGTCGCCGCGAGCGTGTTGGCCCACAGCCTCGAACACGGAAATGATATCGGTGCGATTCGCGCCCGGTTGTATCGTGCCGCCGTAGACGAACACGGCTGGACGGTTCAGCCGGGCCAGCCCGATCAGGCAACCGGGCATGTTCTTGTCGCAGCCGCCAATGGCGACCAAGCCGTCGAAACCCTCGCATCCCGCCACGGCCTCGATAGAGTCTGCGATGATTTCCCGCGAGACCAGGGAGTACTTCATGCCCTCGGTGCCATTGGCGATGCCGTCCGAGATGGTAATCGTATTGAAGATGACTCCCTTGCCGCCGGCCCCGTCAACGCCGGCGCAGGCATGCTCGGCGAGATCGTTGATATGCATATTGCAGGGCGTCACCATGCCCCAGGTGGAGGCGATCCCGACCTGCGGTTTGGTGAAATCGGCGTCCTCGAAACCGACCGCCCGCAGCATCGCCCTGGCAGGGGCCTTCTCGATGCCGTCCACGACCCGGGAGGAATACTTGCGCCTGTCTGTCATATGAATATCCGCCTGCGGTTAAACTCGACGTGCGTAAAGCCCCCGGGGCGCGGGAAGTACCCGGGGACGGCGCACCGCGACAGTGTATGCGCTATCGGCGTTGCGCCGCCAGTCGGTGTTCATCGTGCCCGGCGCGTTGGCTGTCGGTCGCGAAGACGCCTACTGACCCTGGCCGAGAGAGAAACCCGGCGCGCCGTCGAATCCCCTCAGGTGCCCGGTCTTCACAAAGCCGGTGTGCGCCTGCGCCAGAACGACCAGCAATTCAATGAGCGCACTGGCGCAGGTCGGTAGCTCCCGTAGCGACCTTGCTGCGCGATACCAGTCGGCTACTATGGCGTTACGTCGGATGCATTCGGGTTATCGACCGTCGACACCTGCACGCCGGGAGTGAGGGGACAGACCCCAATTAATTCCGATTGAGTGACGGTCAGGTTTCCAGCCTGATTGTATGGGGAATTCATTAGGGTCTGTCCCCGGTTGCTCTGCCAAGTTAAGTTCAAGCTATGAGTGAAGAATCGATCGTTCGCCTGATGAAGGCCCTTATATACGCCGGGCTGGTGCTCGTCATTGTCGCCATCTCCCTTGCGGTGTTTGGTGAGCTGCATGTGTCCATGGGCGTGCAGGGTGTGATGATTGTCGCCGGCGTCGCGGGTACAGGCTTGCTGCTGTTATTGCCCGCCAAGATATTCCTGACGTTTGTGTTGATGAAGCGTGAGCAGGATCAGCGCGAAACAGGGGGCGGGAAATAGGGGACAGACCCCAATTAATTCCCAAGCAAGAGACGTATCGGGGCTCGCCGCTGTTTCATTGGGAATTAATTGGGGTCTGTCCCCTATTTCTAGGCGGGGTCTATCCCCTGCTTCTCGCTAAATCGGGTTCGCGTTACCTGTCCCTGCCATGGGCGCGCTAGTAGGAAAAGCGCATCAGGCAAATCCCCGGGGCGAGGGCTATACGCCAGGCCAGCTCGACCTCCTCGTCGAAGTCCGGATCGTGGCTGCCTACAGCGCTGACCAGGCTGTCCAGCCAGACGTCGTAGAACTGCGGCGGTATGTCGAGCTGTTGCCGGCTGTGAATCTGCGCCAGTTGCTGCAGGCGCGCGTCGGGCACCCTGGTCCTGTTGAACTCGATCAACATCAGCAGCGAGTCGTGGAGCATCGTGCGTTGCGCGCTCATGTCGGTGTCGGCAAATTTCTCTGCGACAAAGGGTGAGGCGTTCAGGAACGTCTGGTAGAAATCGGCGATAAAGGCGGGATTATAGGCGCCATCGCCGAGTACCCGTTTCAGGCTGCCGGAAAATACGTCATCGTAGTTGAGCATCTCTTGCCCCCAAAGCACCGGGCCGCACGCTTGCGTGGTGGCATGTGTACCGGTTACACCCGGCACAAGACGCCCGCAGTCGCCACGCGTGCTGCGCGCCGCGAGTGGCACCTCGGCGGAGGCCTTGCCCTTCACTTGTTAGGCACCGGGTCCACCACCGACGTAGCGAACCAGCGACAGCAACAGGACACGCTGACGATGGCTCTCTGCGTCCTTGTATACCCTCAGTTGCTGATTATAGGCGTCCGCCAGCAACTGCAGGTAATCAATGATCTGGTTGTGTCTCTGTACATCGCTAATGCTCGGCAGAGCTGCCTCCTGCTCCCGTATGAAGCGCTGCAGGGTTTCTCCGTAGGACTGCATCTGTTCAAACGTGGCCGTCTCACCATTTGGCAACCGGACAGGCATTGCATCACGTGACCGCATAGCTTGTGCTCCCCGTCGCTCGATAGAGACCGGCCCTGCCGGCCGTCTCTTCTCTTACGCATCAAGCAATAACGGTGCCAAGGCACCCGCTCCCGGAAGAAAAGCGATGAAAATCAGTAGCCTGCCATATTGCGATCACTCTACGGAGGTTCGCTGCAAGTCGCTTCTCTCGCGCGGCCGGCGCAGCTGTGGTGCACGCCTGCACCAAACTGTGCTGCCAGGAAATAGGGAAATAGGGGACAGACCCCAATTAATTCCCACTAAATGACGGGTGGGCCCCGATACGTCCTGATTAGGAAATTAATTGGGGTCTGTCCCCTATTTCTTAATGCCGGACATGCGCCTGAGACGTTGGTCACACTTTGCCGATGTGGCGACGCCTGCCAGGGTTGTTTCGCAGCGCGTACGCCGTGCTATGCTTATCTGCTTGCAGAAATTCACGCGATACGATGGAGCAGTACGTCATGAAGACATGGATCAGCGCGCTGTGCCTCACGGTCGGTACTTTCGGCCTGGCCAGCGGAGCGTCGGCGTTGATTATCACGAGCGCCCAGGGGGTCGAGGCGCGCTGGGAGCGCAACGGCGGCCCTGTCGATCCGCTGTCGAAGCAGGACAGCGCCACGGGACCCGACAGCGCCGGGGTGAACCTGACTTCTGGCACCTGTTACGAGCCATCCTGCGTGATCACAAGCGGCTTCCAGGCCGGGGACGGGAGTTCCTACCTCGGGCTGGAACTCGGCTGGGCCGACCGTTTCGACCAGACCAGTCGGGCCGGGATCGAGGCGCGGCGCAAGGTCACGATCCTGAACGATGGACCGGGTTCGGTTCGGCTCAGCTTCGACTACGAGCTGAAGGACATGCTGATCGACCTG
>JAWVYG010000344.1:0-4289 GCA_033722815.1 Halioglobus sp. | reverse complement strand
GGCGTCCGTGCAGCCCGCGTAGGTCAGGAACTGTTCCACCTGGTGCGAACCGATGTCGGTGATGATGCCGCCGTAGCGCGCCTTGTCGAAGAACCAGTCCGGGCGCGTGTCCTGCGCCAGCCGATGGGGGGCCAGGTTCAGCACCTGCAGCACGCGGCCGATCGCACCGGCCCCGATCAGCTCCCCCGCGCGCCAGGCCGCGTCGTTGTGCAGGCGCTCGGCGTAGTACACGCAGTACTTGCGGCCCGTGCGGGCGACGACCTCACGCGCGGACTCCAGCTGTGCAAGGGAGGTGAAAGGCGACTTGTCGGTGAAGTAGTCCTTGCCCGCCTGCAGCACGGACTCGCCGATGGCCGCGCGCCGGTCGGGAATCGCCGCCGCACTGACCAGCCGGATATCCGGATCCGCCAGCACCTGTTCGAAGCTCTCGGCCACCTGCACGCCGGGATAGGTCTCGACGAATTTCGCCACCCGGGCAGGGTCCGGGTCGTACACCAGCTTCAGGGTCGCGCCCGCGTCGCGCAGGCCATTGGCCTGCCCGTAGATGTGCCCGTGGTCGAGAAATGCCGCGGCGAAGCTGAACTCGCCCGGCCCGACCACCTTTTCGGTTTCCGCCGTCGGGGCGTAGTTGGCGCCATCTCCGATGCTGACCATGCCGGCGGCCTCAGAACCAGTCCAGCTTGACGCCGGTGGAATAGGTCACGCTGGCCAGCACCGTGGCGATGCACAGCAGCATGGCGACGTTGTACAGCGCGCGCCGGCCGCCCACGGGCATGTCGTCACCGAGGTACTCGCGGCTGTTGTTGAGAAACAGCCAGCCGACATAGGCGATCGGCAGCAGGAATCCGCAGATGGCCGAGGTCGGCAGGATGACGTAGGGCCCCATGGTGGACCAGAGGAACACCCCGAGCACCGCGGGGGTCGGCAGCAGCAGCGCCAGGCGGTACTTCGTGGAGTGGGGTTCGAGATCGAACATGGCCCTGGCCGCGGCGCCGCAGCACAGCATGTGCATGACCAGCGAACCGATCGCCATGCCCAGCACCCCGAAGGCGAAGATCAGCCTGCCGGTCACCGGGCCGAGGCCCGCGTCGGCGAACATGGCGCCCGCCTGCGCCGGGGCCAGCTTGCCCTGGATACTCATATCGGAGCCGTAAAACGCGCCCGCCGCGGCAATGGAGATCAGGCCGGTCACCAGCACGTAGGGAATCACCAGGCCCATGACGATATCCCAGCGCGACAGCTCGCGGTGCACCGGCCCCCACCCGCGATCCAGCAGGGTGTAGCCGTAGACGAAGGTCATGTTGATGCCCACCGCGGTCCCCAGGGCGGCCATGATCGTCGTGACCCCCGCGTCGTCGCCCGGCAGGCTGCGCGGGATATAGCCGGACAGCACCTCGCTCCAGTCGATCTGGCCGTTGCTCGAGGCGGTGATCACCACCCAGGCAAACGCGAGGATGATCATGCAGCTGAGCAGCTTGATGGCCGTCTCGAAAATCTTCACCGCGGTGCCGCCTCCCCCGTAGTGCCACGCGGTATAGGCGCACAGCAGCCATACCAGCACGGCGAGCACGAACAGGTAGATCTCGCGGCCGAGCCCGGCGGACTCCTGCAGGCTGAAACCGGTGCTCACGGCGACGATCTCCTCCAGCATGCCCGCCGACAGCGGGTAGTGGGAAAAGCCCCAGATGATACTGGAGGCGAGCGCGGCGATGGCCCACAGCCACGCCACGGACGGGTGCACGTGGTCGCGCATCGCGGCAAACGGCTTCTCGGCGGTGCTCAGCGTCTGGTGCGACAGGGCAAACAGCATGATGCAGCCGATGAGCATGGACAGCGGCTGTACCCACAGCAGTTCGTAGCCGTACACGGCGCCGATGGTCAGTGAGGTAATGGCGCTGCCGCCACCTAGCGTCATGGCGCCCTGCAGCCAGCCGGGGCCGCTGAGGCGTATGTAGCCCGGGATACGCCGCACGGCGGGCTGCGCCGCGAGGGCCGTCAGTTGCGCAGTTTCAGTCGTCACTGTGTGTTCCCTTATTTCTTATCGTCGCGTTGCGCCGTCAGCGGTAGGACGCGCTCATATCGATGTTGGCCTCGATATCGGCCTTGTCGCGCAGGCTCGAGGTCGCCAGCCGTTCCTCCAGTGCCGCCTGGTAGCGCGCGCTGTCCAGCGGCAGTCGCACCGTGTCCTGCTCCCAGGTGGACAGCAACATGGCATTGGCCAGGGACAGAGAATCCAGGCCGTCCCGCGCCGGTGCGATCAGCGCTTCACCGCGCAGTATCGCCGCGGTGAAGTTGCTCAAGACCGCGGCATGCTGGTTGATGTCGCGGGCCGGCGTGATGTCGCTCACCTCGCTGCGCGGCATGCCGAACATGTCCCGCGTGCTGCGGTTGTACTCGCTGGTGGCGGGTTCGTTCTCGGTCAGCAGCAGTCGCTCGCCGTCGAAGCCGAGCGCCCCGGCATCCCCGATCACGTCGAAACGGTTGATGCCCGGGGCTTCACCCGTGGAGCCGACGAACACACCGCTGGCGCCGTTGTCGTACTCGAACCAGGCGGTGGCCTCGTCCTCCACCTCGATATCGTGGTAGCGGCCGAAGCGGCAGTGCGCGCGCAGCGCCGTGGGCATGCCGCACAGCCACTGGAACACATCGAGATTGTGGATGCACTGGTTGACCAGCAGGCCTCCGCCCTCGCCCTTCCAGGTGGCGCGCCAGTCGCTGACCTGGAAATAGACCTCGGGGCGGAACCAGTTGGTCATGGTCCAGTGCGTGCGCGTGATCACGCCGAGCCTGCCGGAGCGGATGATCTCGCGCATGGCCAGGAACAGCGGGTCGGTGCGCTGGTTCAGCATCAGGCCGAAGACCTGGTCGCCACCCTGCAGGGCGAGCAGCTGTTCACCCTCCTGCACCGACAGGCCGATGGGCTTCTCCATCATGACGTGCAGGCCGGCCTGCAGCGCCGCGGCGCCGGCGGCGGCATGGTTGAAGGTGGGAGTGGCGATCAGCACGGCATCGCAACTGCCGCTGCCCGCCAGCGCCGCCAGGTCCGTGAAATGGGGCACGTCCAGTTCCGCCGCCAGCGGGTCCGCTGCGGGCGAGCAAATCGCGCCGAGGACGCAGTCGTCCACCTGGCCGCTGCGCACGTTCTCGATGTGTTGTCTGGCGATATTGCCCAGGCCGATCATGCCCAGGCGCACCGGGTCACTGCCGCTCATTCTTCCTCTCCGCGGGTACACTGCCACACCGCTGCGCGCGCACGGGGCGCTTGCCAAGACAGCACCGCTGGTCCAAAATGCTCACCGGTAAACTGGTCAGGCCAATTTAGGGGTTCACCGCACCGCTGTCAAGCGACGGGCTGCCGGGCACAGGACAGGAGAGTGATGGAGATTTGCTGCGCCGGGGAAGTGATGATCGAACTGGCCGCCACGGGCAGGGACGACCTGTATCGCCGCGGCGTGGCCGGCGACTCCTTCAATACCGCCGTCCACCTCGCCCGCGCCGGCCTGCCGGTGTCCTACCTGACCCGGCTGGGCGATGACCCCCTCTCAGACGCGATACTGGCAGCGATGACGGCGGAACAGGTAGCCGTGGACCGCGTCACCCGCTGCCCCGGGCGCCAGCCCGGCCTCTACACCATCGACAACGACGCCGACGGCGAGCGCCACTTCAGTTACTGGCGCGACCGGGCGCCGGCACGCGAGTGCTTCGCCAGCGTGCCCGACCTGGCCGGCGTATCCCACTTCTACTTCACCGGCATCACGCTGGCGGTGACCCGCGCGGACACGGGCAACCTGGTCGCCCTGCTCGAGACGCTGCGCGGTCGCGGCTGCAGCGTGATCTTCGACCCGAATTACCGCGCCGCCCTGTGGGACGGCCCGGAGCAGGCGCAGGCCCACTACCGCGCGGTGCTGCCCCTGTGCGATACCGCGCTGCCCACGCTGCAGGACGAGCGCCTGCTGTGGGGCACCGACACGGCGCAGGCCTGCCGCGACCTGTACGCCGACGCCGGCGTCACCGAGATCGTCATCAAGGGCGACGAGCTGACCACCCACGTGCACGCCGGCGGTGAATGGCAGTCATGGCAGGCGGCGCAAGTCGCGGCGCTGGACACCGCCGGGGCCGGCGATGCCTACAACGCGGGCTACCTCGCGGCGCGCCTGGCGGGAGCGGACGTCGAGACCGCGGTGCGCCGTGCCCAACAGCTCTCGGCACAGGTGGTGCAGCAGCGCGGCGCGCTGCCCCCGCGCATGGCCCCGAGCGAGGAGATATAGACGATGCAGCAAACCTGGCGC
>JAWVYG010000343.1:0-4291 GCA_033722815.1 Halioglobus sp. | reverse complement strand
CCACCTTCCCCGCGTCATCTGCAGGCCCGGACCTGCGGGAATTCTTCCTCGGCACCGAAGGCCGGCTGGGCATCATTACCGAGGTAAAAGCCCGCGTGACCCCCTTGCCGGAGCGGGAGAGCTTCCACGTCGTGTTCTTTCCCAGCTGGGACAGCGGCCTGGCCGCCGTGCGCGAGATCATCCAGCAGAAGGTGCAGTTGTCCATGATGCGCCTGAGTAATGCCATAGAAACCGACACGCAGCTGCGGCTGGCCGCGTCCGAGCGCGTCATCAAGGGGCTGCAGACGTTCCTCGGATTGCGCGGGGCCGGAGAAGGCCGGACCATGTTTACCTTCGGCGTGACCGGTTCCCGGGCACAGTGCAAGTCGGCGCTGGGCATTACCCTGAAAGCGGCGCGCCGACACGGCGGGGTGAACACGGGAACGCTGCTGGGCAAGCGCTGGGAGCACAGTCGCTTTCGCTCACCGTACCTGCGCCACGGTCTCTGGGAAGCCGGGTATGCAGTGGATACCATGGAAACCGCCATCGACTGGGTGAAAGTTCCCGAGGCGGCAGCGGCCATCGAGTCGGATATCGCCGGCGCCCTGGCCGACGAGGGCGAACGGGTACATGCGTTTACCCACCTGTCGCACATGTACGGTCAGGGTTCCAGTATTTACACGACTTACATTTTCCGCTGTGCTGACAGTTACGAACAGACGCTGGTGCGCTGGCAGAAGCTCAAGGCCGCGGGCGCCGAGGCGATCGTGCGACACGGAGGCACCATCAGCCACCAGCATGGCGTCGGCAGGGACCATGCCGTTTACCTGCCAGCCGAGAAGGGAGCGCTGGGTATAGAAGCGATCGACGAGTTGATCAAGCTGTTTGACCCGGAGCGCAGAATGAACCCGGGTAAGCTCATCCCCTGAGCTGCCGGGACGAAACACAGGTTAACCGAATGGAAAGCAGTAACCCCCGATTCACTGACAGGCAGGCGCTCTGGCGCGAACTGGAGCAGGGAGAACATGCCTGGGACCTCATCGTGATAGGCGGGGGCATCATTGGCGCCGGAATCCTGCGCGAGGCCGCCAGGCGCGGCCTCAAGGCGTTGTTGGTCGAGCAGCAGGACTTCGCCTGGGGCACGTCGAGCCGCTCCTCCAAGATGATACACGGGGGCCTGCGCTATATCGCCAAGGGCGACCTGAAGCTCACGCGTGATTCCCTGCAGGAACGCGAGCGGCTGCTGCGTGAGGCCCCGGGCCTCATCGAGCGCATGGGATACTACTTCACATTGCGCAAGTGGCGATTCCCGGGGCGCATCCCATTCGGCATCCTGCTCTGGATCTACGATTGGTTGGCAGGCATCAAGGATCACCATTTCTTCCGGCCCGACGCTGTCGAGCAGCACTACAAGGGCATCGACAGTACAGGTCTCAGCGGCGCCATGTACTACACGGACACGGTAACGGATGACGCCAGGCTGGTGCTGCGGATATTGCAGGATGCAATTGCTGCGGGAGGCCAGGCTCTCAACTACGCCAGGGTGGAGTCACTGTTGCAGGACGACGGGCAGGTGGTGGGAGTCGTCCTCGAAAACACCGAGGAGTCGACGGCGCTGGAGGTAAGAGCCAGGGCCGTTATCAGCGCCACCGGCGCCTGGGCAGACAAGCTGCGCAACGAGGTCAACCCCGAGAAGCGAATCCGGCCGCTGCGCGGCAGCCACCTGGTCTTCCGCACGGAGAGATTGCCCGTTGCGGACGCGCTGACCATGCTTCACCCCGAGGACAAACGACCGGTGTTCATCTTCCCCTGGGAGGGCACTACGGTGGTCGGCACTACCGACCTGGATCACAACGCGGCGCTCGACGAGGAGCCGACGATCACGGAAGAGGAAGTGGACTACCTGCTGCTCGTGGTCGACAAACTGTTCCCGCAGCACCGCATCTCCCGCGAGGATGTGATTTCGACCTGGTCCGGCATTCGTCCGGTCATTGGTTCTGAACGATCCAAGAACCCATCCCATGAGCGCCGCGACCACGCGGTGTGGACGGACAAGGGACTGGTCACTGTCAGCGGCGGCAAGCTGACCACTTTCCGGCTGATTGCACTGGACGCGCTCCACGCCGCCGCGGGCACCCTGGGCGATCCTGCCGTCACAGAGGATACGGATGCCGTATTCACCACGCCCACGATAAGCGCGCAAGACCTGGACGCCGACCACGATTGGGCAAAGCGACTGATCGGCCGCTATGGCGACAGGGCGAAGGCCATCCTGGACAGTGCCGACAGCGATGATGAGAGGCGGCCAATCGAGGGAACCGGGTTCTGCCTCGCCGAATGCCGCTGGGCGGCGCGCAACGAGGCCGTACTACACCTCGACGACCTCCTGCTGCGCCGCACACGCCTTGGCTGCCTGCTCGAGCAGGGCGCAGCGTCACTGTTCGACCCCTTGCAGCCTATTTGCGCGCAGGAACTCGGTTGGGACGATACGCGCTGGCAGTACGAGACCGAGCGCTACCTGCAGATCTGGCGGGACTATTATTACCTGCCGGTAACGGGGCGCTAGCCAGGGGCCGGCATGACCGCTACCGACGACTATGTCCTGGCCATCGACAACGGCACCCAGAGCGTCCGCGCCATCGTCTTCAACCTGGATGGCGAGATCGTTGCAAAAAGCAAGGTAGAGATCGAGCCCTACTACTCGCAGGAGCCGGGCTGGGCAGAGCAAAGCGCTGAGTACTTCTGGGACAACCTCTGCAAGGCCTGCAACGAACTGTGGCCGATGCTGGACTTTCCCCAGGAGCAGATTCGCGCGGTTGCGCTGACAACCCAGCGTGCCACCGTGGTCAACCTCGACCGCGACGGGGTGCCACTGCGCCCGGCGATCATCTGGCTCGATCAGCGCCTGGAGGAAAACCTGCCCGGCATGGGCCTGTGGGATGTTCTGCTGGGCCTTGCCGGGGAGCGGGAGACGGTCAGGTTTTTTCGCTCCCAGTCAGAGGCCAACTGGATTCAGAACAACCAGCCGGAAATCTGGCAAAAGACCGACAAGTTCCTCCTCTTGTCGGGCTACCTGACGTACAGGCTTACGGGTCACTACGTCGATTCCGTTGCCAGCCAGGTAGGGTACCTGCCCTTCGACTTCAAACGCCACGCATGGTGCGGACCACTGGACTGGAAATGGAAGGCCATGCCCATCAGGCGGAGCCAACTGCCGGAACTCGTCCCGGCCGGCTCTCCCCTGGGCATTATAAGCGCCGAAGCAGCCGCGCAGACGGGCCTGCCGCAGGGCTTGCCACTCATCTCCGCAGGTGCGGACAAGGCCTGCGAGGTCCTGGCATCGGGCTGCCTGACCCCGGACACCGGCAGTCTCAGTTACGGCACCACGGCGACCTACAACAGCACCAATGAGCGCTACATAGAGGCGATCAGGCACGTACCCGCCTACCCGGCCGCCGTCCCCAACGCCTTCAATACGGAGACCATCGTGCAGCGCGGGTACTGGATGGTGAACTGGTTCAAGCGCGAGTTTGGCCTGCGCGAGACACGCCTCGCCGCAGAGCGCGGCGTCACCGCCGAATCACTGTTCGAGGACCTGCTGCGCCAGGTACCGCCGGGAGCCATGGGCCTGATCGTACAGCCCTACTGGTCGCCGGGCGTGCGCATACCCGGCCCCGACGCCAAGGGAGCGATGATCGGGTTCGGCGACGTGCACACTCGCGCGCACATTTACAGGGCGATCATCGAGGGGCTGGCCTATGCACTGCGCGAAGGCAAGGAGCGACTTGAAGAGCGCAGCGGCCACAGGATTACCACGCTCAGGGTCTCCGGTGGCGGCTCACAGAGCGACGAGGCGATGCAGATAACCGCGGATATCTTCGGCATCACGGCGGAGCGGCCGCACACCTATGAGACCTCCGGGCTGGGCGCTGCAATCAATGCCGCGATTGGCGCCGGGCTGTTCCCGGACTACGGCAGCGCACTGGAGCGCATGACCCACGAGGGCGACAAGTTTGTGCCCATCGCCGACAACGTCCGCATCTACGAGCAGCTGTACCGTGAGGTGTACCTGAAACTCTACGACCGCCTCAGCCCACTGTACGGCTCCATCCGCAGGATAACGGGCTACCCGTTCTAGACCTGCCGTGTCCGCGCCATTCCCCTCGCCTGCAGCATTGGCAGGGCGGGAACCGTCAGCGGCTGGACGCCGCCATCCGGGGCAGGTGCCGGCGCCAGGTCAGGGCGTCACGCTTGCGCTATTCGAGACCGCTTTGACGTGGGTCATTAGCAACAACCCAAGCATTTGATCTAT
>JAWVYG010000342.1:0-4295 GCA_033722815.1 Halioglobus sp. | reverse complement strand
GGCAGGTCGGTGAACTCGCCGCGGTCGCTCAGGTATTCCATGTGTTTGTTCCCGGCCCTGTCGAATGCGTGGTAGAGGCTGTCCTCGCGGCCGTCGAACTCCAGCGGCTGCAGGCCGAATTTCTCGCACAGCTCGATGTTGAAGGCGGGGGTCGCCTTCACCCACTTGCCCTCGAGATGGATCGAGGTGTAGCCGTGGTAGTAGAAGATATCCGTCTGCATGGTCTGGCGCATGCGGTCGGTGGACAGGTGGTTGCGCACGTCGGCGAAGCCCACCCGCGCGGGGATGCCAAGCGCCCGGCACAGGGCGGCCAGCAGTATCGCCTTGGGCACGCACCAGCCCTCACGCGCGCGCAGCGTGGCGCTGGCCAGGAACGCTCCCGGCTCGCTCGACACGGCGTAGGGGTTGTAGCGCACCGCGTCGCGCGTCCAGTAATACAGCGCGACGGCCCTGTCCAGGTCGTTCGCCAGGCCGTCGGTCAGGGCGCCTGCCTGCTCCACGACGTCGGGGTGCCGGCTGTCGATGAAGCGGCTGGGGTTGAGGTATTGCTGCAGGTTGTCGGGTGTGCTCACGTACTGGAGTCCTTCGCTCGTCTGGCGGCCGGGAACCCATAGTAGAGTAATCGCGCCCGTATATCCCGCTTGACGATTCCTGTTGCAGCGTGTGCTGACCGGGGAGTCCCGCGCAGTCGCGGTAGCGCCGCGGGCGTCCGCCCAGCCAGGCGTATCCGATCCATGTTGCGCGCTGCCGCCTGTCGCGTCCTGGCGGTGGAATCCCCCAAAAGGGGGATCAGGGCCGGCGGGGGTTTTGTTACAAATCGTGGCACAGCCTTCGCGCGGAGAATGTCATGGCCAATCGAACACGTTTTGCAGGGTCCCTGTGCCGCCAGTGCATCGTGCTGGGGCTGGCGCTGGGTCTGGCACAGGGATGTGCCTTTGTGACCCGGGTCAGCGTTACGCCGACGCCGGGCGTGCAGCCGGACGGCGACAGCAGCGATCCCTCGATATCCGCCGATGGCCGCTATGTCGCCTTCGCTTCCGAAGCGACCAACCTGGTGACCGGTGACACCAACGCGTACAAGGACATCTTCGTGCGCGATAACGTGGCCGGCACCACGGAGCTCATCAGCCAGTCCGTCGGCGGCGGTTCCGGCAACGGCCTGAGCGGCCAGCCGGACATCTCCGGCGACGGCCGCTACGTGGTGTTCTGGTCCTACGCGGACGACCTCATCCCCTCGGACACCAACCAGGCATCGGACGTGTTCCTGTACGACCGTACCCTGGGCGTGATGGAGCGCATCTCCGTGGACTCCAGCGGCGGCGAGGCGAATGGCTTCAGCCTCGGCGGCTCGGTGAGCGATGACGGCAATATCGTGGCGTTCTACACCGATGCGTCGCTGGCGGCGAACGACACCAACGGCTCCTACGATATCTACGTGCGCGACCGCCAGGCGGGAACCACCACGCTCAAGTCGAAGAACCTGTCCGGCGGTGCGGCGGGCTCTTCCTTCGACCCGATCGTGGGACGCGATGGAGGGTCGCTCCTGTTCTGGTCCAGCGCCAGCGATATCTCGGTCGACGATACCAACGGCTTTCCCGATGTGTTCGGCATGATCTCGATACTGCCGGGTGCCATTCTCAACCTGACGAGCGGCGGCAACGGCGCCTCCTATACCGGCGACGTGAGCACCGGCGTTATCCCGATGGTGACGTTTCATTCCTTCGCAAGCAACCTCGTGCCGGGCGACAACGACACCAACGGGGTGGCCGATATATTCATCATCGACCAGGGCGGTAGCCTGGTGGTGACAAAGAGGATCACGAACGGCAACGGGCCGTCCCTGAACCCGGTGATCGGCGTATCCGCCCAGGGTGGCGCCTACCAGTCCGTGGCATTTGTGTCGCTCGCGACAAACTTGCAGAGGTCGGGCGCGCAACCGCTGGACACCAACGGCGTCGCCGACGTCTACCTGTGGGAGCGCGGAGACGCCACGGGCCCGAAGGGGCGCATCCGGCTCGCCAGCCGCGATTTCCTGGGTCGTCTCGCCAACGGCGCAAGCACCGGCCGACCGGCCATCAGCGCCGACAGGACCGCGATCGCCTTTGCCTCCGCCGCCAGCAATCTTGTGAACAACGACACCAATGGCTACGAGGACGTGTTCGCCCGGCCCAGCTGGGAACCGCGGATCAGCAGCGTCAGCGGCGACCTGACGCCGGGCCAGGTGTCGCAGATCACGCTCACCGGCAACTTTATCCTGGAACCCGGTGTCATTTTCGCCGACCAGGTTCAGCTGGCGGGTAACGGCGTGGTCAGCGTGGTGGTGGACAGCGTGACCGACAGCCACATGGACCTGACTATCGAACTGGCGCCGGATGCCGCGACCGGCCCGCGTAACCTGATAGTCTCGCGACCCCACGTGGGGCTGGGCATGGCGCCGCTGGGCTCGGCCGACTGGATCCAGGTGATGGTGACCGCGCCCTGATCCCGCGGCGCATCATACCTCGAACAGGTTGAGAAATACCTTTTAACTATATGATATATAAATATTAATTCCGGTTTTCGCGAGCGTATTGGTGGCGCTGCCGACGCCGGGTCGGTTCGTCCCCGGCAAATCCGGCGCCGGATGCCGCGACGCCAGACGTGCCCGTCGCCAGAGGGTAAAAAAGCTTTTCAAAATCAGTAGTCTGATCGCGCTGCATGCACGTATTCCCCATACGTGTATTTACCGCAGCGCACGCGCCCCGGCGCCCGCTGCCCAGCAAGGTCAGGAAACCATGTCCAGGAATGTCATCACCGCGTCGGTTTTTGTCGCAGCACTGTTGCTGTGGATGGGCTCGGGAGAGCTGCGCGGCGGGGAAAACGCGACCGCACAGCCCGTCGTGAGTGTCGCCGAGCCGGTGCAGCCGCTGCCCGCAGAGGGCGAGCTGAACCGCGTGCGCGTCGCCATCATCGACGCACAGCCGCGCACCCGCAGCGTGGTGCTGCGCGGCCGCACCGAGAGCAAGCGGGTCGTGGACGTGAAGGCCGAGGTCGCCGGCAGCGTCGTGGCGCGCCCCGTGGAGCGGGGCATGCAGGTGGCGCAGGGCGACCTGCTCTGCGAGCTGGCGGTGGACGACCGCGAGGTCGCGCTGCGCGAGGCGCGCGCGGCGCTGGAGACCGCGCGTATCGAGCACGAGGGCAGCCTGAAGCTGCGCGAGCAGGGCCTGCTGTCGGAAGTGGCTATCGCCAACTCGCAGGCGCGCAAGGAAGCCGCGCGCGCCCACCTGCGCCGCCAGGAACTGAACCTCGCCAGGACGCGTATCACAGCGCCCTTCGACGGCGTGGTGGAAGACCTGCAGATGAACGTCGGCGACTACGCCGTGTCCGGCGCGTCCTGCGCGACGCTGATCGACCTGGACCCGATGCTGGTGCGCGCCGATGTCACCGAGACGGAGGTTGACAAGCTGGTGCCCGGCCAGGCTGTCACCGGCACGAGCAGCGTGGGGCGTGAGCTCGATGGTATCGTGTCGTTCGTCGGCAAGCAGAGCGACCCGGTCACGCGCACCTACCCGGTGGAGATCACCGTCGACAACGCCGACTACAGCATCCGCTCCGGTCTCACCGTGTCGCTGCGCATCGGCGTGGAGAGTGTGCCCGCCCACCGGGTGGCGTCGTCACTGCTGAGCCTGGACGACGCCGGTGTGATGGGCATTCGTACGCTGGACGCCGCCAATCGCGTGGTGTTCACGCCCGTCGAGATCCTCGAGGACGGCGCCGATGGCGTGTGGGTGACCGGGCTGGCGGACACCGTCAACCTGATTACCGTGGGCCAGGAGTACGTTGCCCTGGGCGAGGTCGTGGAGCCCGTCTTCACCGGCCCCGCCGGGCGCAACCAGCTCGCCGGGCTATGAAAGCGCTGATCGAGTCCGCCTTCGGCAGGACGCGCACCACGCTGTCCCTGCTGGCGGTGCTGGTGCTGGCCGGCGTCATGGCGCGGTCGGCCCTGCCCATCGCCAACGATCCCCACGTGGAGCTGCCGTTCTTCTACGTCGGTGTCATCCACGACGGCATCTCGCCCGAGGATGCCGAGCGCCTGCTGGTGCAGCCGATGGAAACCGAGCTGCGCAAGCTGGAGGGTGTGGTGGAGCTGCAATCCACCGCGGCCGAGGGCATGGCCTCGTTCTTCGTTGAATTCGATGTCTCCCAGGACCTGAACCGCGCGGTGGCCGACGTGCGCGAGGCGGTCGACCGGGCCCGGGCGGAAATGCCCGCCACGGCCGAAGAACCCTTCGTGGAAGAACTCACGGCGGACGACT
>JAWVYG010000341.1:0-4312 GCA_033722815.1 Halioglobus sp. | reverse complement strand
CCGCAGGCCAGCGGCAACGGTTCGTCGAAGCGCGCGACCTGTGGTGCGACGATGCCGACAGACTGCCTGTCCACGGAGCTGTTCACGCTGGAATTCAGATTCCAATGACAAGTTGTGTGGGCAGCCCCACGCTTGCCGCCATGTGCCGCAGGGCGATCTGGATGATGTTGATGAGCACGAACAACAGTATAGGCGAGAAATCGAGTCCACCCATCGGCGGCAGCGCCTTGCGGAAGGGCGCCATCACAGGCTCGGTAATCTGGTGCAGCAGCACCAGCGCCGGGTTATGGCTGCCCGGCGCTATCCAGCTGATGATGATCATCGCCAGCAGCGCGAAGAAGTAGATATTGACCAGCAGCCCCACCACGCCCAGCAGCGACCACAGGATGACCAGGCCCGGCGACTGCGCCGGGGCACCGAACAGGTACAGCAGTATGTAGATGCCAAGCACCTGCAGCGCCACCGTCAACAGCAGCGAGGCGAGGTCGAGGCCGGCGTAGCCGGGAATGATGCGGCGCAGCGGCAGCAGCACGGGGTTAGTCACCTTTACCAGGAACTGGGAGACCGGGTTATAGAAGTCCGCGCGCACCAGCTGCAACAGGAAGCGCAGCAGCATCGCCAGCATGTACAGTGACAATGCCGTCTGTACGAGGTAGATCAGTATCTCCGCTGTCGCTGTCATCGCTTCGTTCTCCCGCTGCCGACTCAGATAGTGCGTCTAGCCCATCTCACTGGCCATCTCGGCCGCCCGGTCGTTCGCGGCCCGCATCGCACTGGCGACGATCTCCCGCAACCCGTCCCGCTCGAAACTCTCCACCGCAGCCTGTGTGGTGCCGCCGGGGCTGGTGACGCGGCGCCGCAGCTCTACCAGGTCGACATCGCTCTCGCGGGCCATGCGCGCGGCGCCCAGGGCGGTCTGTTGCGCCAGCTCCGTGGCGACATCGCGGTCAAGGCCCAGTTCGCAGCCCGCGTCGACCATGGCTTCCAGCAACAGGAAGAAATAGGCGGGACCGCTGCCCGATAACGCGGTTATCGCGTCCAGCTCCTGTTCACTTTCGACCCAGCGGGTCAGGCCCACCGCGCCGAGGATAAACTCGGCGTGCTGTCGCTGCCCGTCGCTCGTGTTTTTGTTGGCGTACAGGCCGCTGGCACCGCAGCGCAACAGCGCCGGGGTGTTGGGCATGCAGCGTACGATCGCGGCGTCACCGCCCAGGCGCTCGGCCAGGGTATCGAGGGTCACGCCGGCGGCGATGGAGATCACCAGCGAGCCGCCCGCGGCAACCTGTGCGGCGACGCTGCGGGCGGCGTCGGCCATGACCTGCGGCTTGACCGCGAGTATGACCACGTCCGCGCCGTCAGCCGCCTGCGCGTTGTCGCTGAAGGTCGCGATGTCGCCGATTTGCCCGAGGCGCGCAAGGCTCTCGGCAAACGGGTCCGCCGCGCAGATGGCGGCCGCGGGGTGGCCGCTGTCGAGCAGCCCCCCGATCATGCTGCCGGCCATGTTGCCGGCGCCGATAAAAGCGATTCGCGGTGTACTCAAGGGTTCACCCTTCCTGCCCGGATCAGTGGAAAAAATGGTCGCACAGTATACACGGCGCACACGGCCAAAATCATCTCTGCCGCGGTGCGCTCAGTCGGCAGGTCGCGGGCCGAAGATCGCCGTGCCGATACGCACGATCGTGGCCCCTTCGAGTACGGCCGCTTCCAGGTCGCCACTCATGCCCATGGACAGCGTGTCCATGTCCGGCGCTATGTCGCGCAACTCGTGCAGCGACTCGCGCATGGCGCCGAATGCCTGGCGCTGTTGCGATTCCCCGGTCTGTGCGGCCGGTATGCACATCAGGCCCCGCAGGCGCAGGTTGGGCAGCGGCGCCACGGCGCGCACCAGCTCCGGCAGCTGCGCGGGCGCCGCGCCGGATTTGCTCTCTTCACCCGAGATATTGACCTGCAGGCAGACGTTCAGCGGTGGCAGCTGCGCCGGTCGCTGCGCGCTCAGGCGGCGGGCGATTTTGTCGCGGTCGACGCTGTGCACCCAGGCGAAATTCTCGGCGATGGCGCGTGTCTTGTTGGACTGGATCGGACCGATGAAATGCCACACCAGGGGCAGGTCGGTGAGGGCGTCGATCTTGGGTAGCGCCTCCTGTAGGTAATTTTCACCAAAATCGCGCAGACCGCAGGCGTGGGCGCTTCTGATGTCCTGCGCGGAGCGCGTTTTGCTCACCGCAAGTACAAGAATGTCACTATTGCCAAACTGGCTTTTTTGTGAACTGAGCCGTACCCTTTCGAGTAGCTTTGTTATATTGTCAAGAAGCTGTGGTTGTTCCATAACGCGAATGGTATCCCATTCGAGCCCGGGGCAGCGACGCAAGAATAAAATGAAGTGGCTGTGGCACGCCGCCGCTAAAACTTCCCGGTCAGCATTGTTGTCGGTGCCGGACACCGACCGGGAGGAGGGGACATAAATGGATATTACTGAACTGTTGGCTTTCAGCGCCAAGCAGGGCGCGTCTGACCTGCACCTGTCCGGCGGGTTGCCGCCTATGATCCGTGTCGACGGCGATATACGCCGTATCAACCTGCCGCCGATGGAGCACAAGCAGGTACACGACCTCATCTACGACATCATGAACGACAAGCAGCGCAAGGACTACGAAGAGTTCCTTGAGACTGACTTCTCCTTCGAGGTGCCGGGTGTCGCCCGCTTTCGTGTCAACTCGTTCAACCAGAATCGCGGCGCCGGCGCGGTGTTCCGTACCATTCCCTCCAAGGTTCTCACCATGGAGGACCTCGGCCTGGGCCAGGTGTTCCGCGATATCGCGATGATGCCCCGCGGCCTCGTGCTGGTGACCGGCCCGACCGGTTCCGGTAAGTCCACCACGCTGGCGGCGCTGATCGATTACATCAACGACAACAAGTACGAGCACATCCTCACCATCGAGGACCCGATTGAATTCGTGCACGAGAGCAAGAAGTGCCTTGTGAACCAGCGCGAGGTGCACCGCGACACGCTGGGTTTTGCCGAGGCGCTGCGCTCTGCGCTGCGTGAAGACCCCGACATCATCCTGGTGGGTGAGATGCGCGACCTTGAAACGATTCGCCTGGCGCTGACCGCGGCGGAAACGGGTCACCTTGTCTTCGGCACACTGCACACCACGTCCGCGGCGAAAACCATCGACCGCGTGATCGACGTATTCCCGGCTGCGGAAAAGTCGATGGTGCGCTCCATGCTGTCGGAATCGCTGCAGGCGGTAATATCCCAGACGCTGATGAAGCGCTCTACCGGCGGCCGTGTCGCCGCCCACGAGATCATGCGCGGCACCTCGGCCATCCGTAACCTGATACGCGAGGACAAGGTTGCGCAGATGTACTCCGCAATCCAGACCGGCAGCGCGCTGGGCATGCAGACCATGGACCAGTGTCTCGAAGACCTGGTAGAGAAACGTATCATCACGCGCGAAGTGGCCCGCGAGAAGGCCAGGATGCCGGAAAACTTCTAGTGACGGCCACAGCAGAAGAACAGGGGGCCAGGTAATATGAACATCCAGACTCTACTTTCACGCGTTGTAAAGGAAGGCGCATCGGACGGCTTTATCGCCTCGGAGGCACCGCCGAGCATCAAGGTCGACGGGCAGATTTTCCCGATCACCGATGCACCGCTCAGCGAGGAACAGGCACGCGAGCTTGTACTCTCTACCATGAGCGAGGCGCAGCAGAGCGAATTTCTCGAACACAACGAGTGCAACTACGCGATCAACACCGCGGATATGGGCCGCTTCCGTGCCAGCGCCTTCGTGCAGCGCGGGCAGTGCGGCCTGGTGGTGCGGCGTATCAACACCGAGATACCGACCATCGATGGCCTGGGCCTGCCGCCCATCATCAAGGACCTGTCGATGACCAAACGCGGGCTGATCATCTTCGTGGGTGCGACCGGTACCGGTAAGTCCACCTCGCTGGCGGCCATGGTCGGTTACCGCAATCGCAACAGCCGCGGCCACATCATCAGCATCGAGGACCCGATCGAATACATCCACGAGCACGCCGGCTGCATCATTACGCAGCGCGAGGTGGGGATGGATACCGACTCCTTCGCGACCGCACTGAAAAACACACTGCGCCAGGCGCCCGATGTCATCCTGATTGGTGAGGTGCGTACGGCCGAGACCATGCAGCAGGCGCTGACATTTGCCGAGACCGGCCACCTGTGCCTGTGTACGCTGCACGCGAACAACGCGAACCAGGCACTGGACCGCATCCAGAGCTTCTTCCCGGCGGAACTGCACCGCCAGGTCTGGATGGACCTGTCACTGAACCT
>JAWVYG010000340.1:0-4331 GCA_033722815.1 Halioglobus sp. | reverse complement strand
GAGTCGGTAGCGCGCGGCGGCATCACTGTCGAGGTACACCTTGTCGATATCGTACAGCGGCAGCGAGGCAAGTTGCCGGCCGATGTTTTTCATGCCCGCCGCCTTGCTGTCCTGGCCGGGCAGCAACTGCAGCACGCCGTCGCCCATGAACAGCAGCGTGACCGGCTGGTCGAAGGCCGCCGCGGCGAGCGCCGTATCGACCGCCGACCTGGCCAGGCTGCCGCCGTAGGGGCTGTGCCGTATGACCAGCAGGGTACGCCTCGCGCTCATGCGCTGCCGCCAAAGGTGATCACGCGGTCGGAGCTGTCGCAGGCATCCACCAGCTGCCCGAGACCCGAGACGGTGAACGCCGGATGCACGGAGGTGCCGGGCCTGTCGTAGCGCTTTGCCTCGCCCGCGTCGAGCTGGCCGCGGCGCAGCGCCGAGGAGATGCACAGCACCAGGTCCAGTCCCTGTTCCTCGCCCAGCGCGGCCCAGGCTTCCACCGGGTTGTTCTCGTCCTGGGGAAACACCGCCAGCGCGTTGCCGGCGGCGGCCCCGTCACCGAGGAAGAACACGCGGTGAATGCTGTGCCCGGCCGCGAGAACGGCGCGGGCGAAGGCGTGCGCCCGCGCGACGCTGGCCCCGGCATCGGGGGAGGGGAGGATGAGCAGGGAGTAGATCAAGGGTGTCGCCGCTACAAACAAAAACCCCGGCCAGTGCCGGGGTCCTGTGGTACGCGCCGCGTGTCAGTCATCGCCGCTGAGCGCGGTGAGCAGGTGCAGCATGTGGATGAACAGGTTGTAGATGCTCAGGTACAGCCCGACCGTGGCGCGGATGTAGTTGGTCTCGCCGCCGTTGATGATGCGGCTGGTGTCGAACAGGATCAGGCCGGACATGATCAGGATGATCGCCGACGAGATCGCCAGCGACAGCGCCGGGATCTGCAGGAAGATGTTGGCGATCATCGCGACCACGGCGACGATCAGGCCGACCATCAGGAACCCGCCCATGTAGGAGAAGTCCTTGCGCGTGGTGAGCGCGTAGGCCGAGAGCGAGAAGAACACCAGGGCGGTGCCGCCCAGCGCCTGCATCACCAGCCCGGGGCCCTGGGGCATGGACAGGTAGTAGTTGAGCATCGGGCCGATGGCCGCGCCCATGACGCCGGTGAAGGCGAAGATGGCCAGCAGGCCCTTGCTGGTGTCTGCCATCCGGTTGACCACGAATAGCAGGCCGAAGCCCACCAGGGTGAGAACCAGGCCGACGCCGTGGCTCAGGCCGACGGCCATGGAAACGCCGGCGGTCACTGCACTGAACAGGAGGGTCATGCCCAGCAGTAGGTAGGTGTTCTTCAGGACCTTGTTGGTGCTGAGAACCGATTCGACGGCCACGCTGTCCGCGCGGTAAATGCTCTTGTCCTGCATGATGTGCTCCAGTATCTCCTGTAGTTGGCGATAGTTCGCGATGCCTTACCTTTGACCGCGAAGCCCCGTGTTGGTTCAGCGCCGTTCTACGCCAACAGGCTGATTCCATTGACTATTCCGGCGCTGCATCCATGCCTGCCGGGCAATTGCCGTACACGGCCGGACGCCGTGTCAATCAAACATGGGGGTACTATAGCGAATTTCAAATCGAGCCCGCAACTGTATTGATTTCCTTATAGTTTTTCAGGAAATCGGCGGCGTGCCCGGGGTCGTCGTCAGGGACGTCGGCGCAGCCACCGCAGGACTAGCAGCCCGGTGGCGACCAGCGGCAGCGAGGCCGGGACGGGCAGGGGCGGCGGAGGTGGCGGCTCGAAGCTGGGGATCAGTTCACCGGAGCCGAACATGGTCTCGACGGGACCGAAGTCGAACTGCCAGTTGAAGGTTTGCTGTACGACATTGGCGAGGTTGTAACCGGTCAGCCTGAGTTCGGACGTATGTGGTTCGTTCGGGAATGGCTTCACGATATACAGATTGTGGCGGTCGCCTGACCCCCCGGTAAAGCTGTTGTAGCGCCCGTAGTCTTCCGTGTGGGCCAGGTTGACATGGCTGTAATTGCCGGTGTCGTTGTCGAAGTAGAAGCTGCCGCAGATGACCGCGCCGGGATCGAAACAGTCGTCCACCGACGTCCACTTGATCGGGGCGGCGTGCGCGGGCAGGGCGATAGCGAGCAGCAGGGGCAGGGCGTACTTCATGGGGGCTCTAATCACTTGCGAAACATAGGTGTATTATAGGTCGCGGTTGCACGGTGTGCCAGTTCGTGGACCGGTACCCCGGACGAGGGCTGCCCCCAGCGTTAGGTGAATTGCATTGCCGGGTGCGTGAGCGGCGATACGGGGCCGAACCTTTACCACCCGCCACCGCGAGGATGGAAAATCGGCCGATAGCTGTTACCCTCGGTTGGCCGCTGCAACAAGCAAGGGAAGCCCGTTGAAAAAAGACAACAAGGGTAGGCTCTGGGGGACGCGTGTAAGCAAACAGAACGACAGCGTGCCGCGGGCCCGACTGCGCCGCGAACGGTTCAAGTTCACGGGTAAGGGCGCCGAGTACTTCGGTATCATCTTCGTCAACAACTTCCTCAACATGATCACGCTGTGGTTCTATTCGCCCTGGGCGAAGATCCGCAGCCTGCAGTACCTGTACGGCAATACCAACCTCGCGGGCAGCATCTTCCGCTTCACCGCCAATCCCTGGCGCATGCTGCGCAGTCGCATCATCGCGGTGGCGCTGCTGCTGCTGTTCCTCGTCGCCGACTTCCTGGCCGCCGATGGCGAGAACGTCGCGGCGAACTACGTCTACTTCGGCCTCATTGCACTGTATTTCCTGTTCGCACCCGTGCTGGCGGTCTACGTACTGTCCTTCCGCTTTCGCTACTCCGAGTGGCGCTCCATCCCCTTCGGCTTCAACAAGGACTTTCGCCAGGCCTACCGCGTTTACTTCCTGCCGCTGTTGAGCCTGGCGCTGGTGCTGGGCACCTTGTCCCTGCCATCCATGCACGAGCAGGTCGGCGCCGCGCTGGGCATGGACCTGACGGTGGAGGTGGAGCGAGGACCGGCTCCGCAGGACGCCTTTGAGCAGGAGTCCGCGCCGGCCGGTGAAGGCGAGGCTGCCGACGGCGCGGCAGCGGGTGTACCGGAGGGGCCCCTGCTGGAGCCGCACCCGATGCTGTGGGTTCCCGCCGGCGTGGCGATACTGCTGTTCCTGCTGTTGTTGCCGTACTTCGATTTCATCAACATGCGCTTCCTGGTTGGCAACGTGCGCCTGGGCGCCGCGCGCCTGCTGTTTTTGGCTGCGTCGCGCGATTTCTATGCCATCTACTTCCGCTATGTCTTCACGCTCCTGCTGCCGCTGCTGGCCGTCCTGGGCGCCGCAGCCGTCCTCGGGGGGACCGGCCCGTCGGTCATGCTGGCCGCGGCCGGCTTGCTGCTCGTGTTCCCGCTCACCTCGGCCTACTTCAAGAGCAAGCGCTACAACATCATGCTGAACAGCGCACAGTTCGTCGACCACCGCCATCGCCTCGTCGCCGGGGTGCCCGTGGCCGGCATGCTGTGGATCTCGGTCTCCAACACCGTGGCCATCCTGCTGTCACTGGGCCTGCTGATACCCTGGGCGCGCGTGCGCACCGTGCGCTTCATGCTGAAGCACACCGAGCTGCTGGCGATGGGCAGCCTCGACGACTTCGCCGCGCGGCGCGACGGCGACTCCGACCCGCTGGCCGAGGAAGTGGCGGACGTGTTCGACCTCGACCTGATCGGCTGATGCGCTTTCGCGGCACCTACTCGGACGGCAGGACATCGCGGCTTCACCCGTGCCGGGTACGGCTGGAGGCTGACGGGATGCTGCATTTCGAGGGTGTCGAGGCAGGGCCGGTGCCCGCGCGGGACGTGACTATCACGCCGCGCATCGCGAACTCGCCGCGCCGTGTCTGCCTGCCGGACGGCGGCACCGTCGAGAGCAGCGACCACGAGGTACTCGCGGCGCTGGAACAGCAGTTCCACCGCGGCCCCGTACTCGATGTGCACCGCTGGGAATCGCGCCTGCGCTATATCCTGTTCGCGGTGCTGGTGATCGGCGCCGCGGCCGGGGCCATGGTGACCTGGGGTATCCCGTGGATGAGCCGCGGCATCGCCTTCGGCCTGCCCACGGCCGTGGCCGGGGGTATGGCGGATGGGGCCATGGAACTGCTGGCCGAGAGCTACCTGCAGCCCTCACGCCTGTCCGCGGCGCGGCAGGCGGAGGTAACGGCCCTGCTGGCGCCGTACCTGCCGACGGATACGGGCTACCACTACCGCATCCTGTTCCGTGACAGCGGTGTGCTGGGGGCCAACGCCCTGGCCCTGCCGGACGGCACGATCGTATTCACCGATGCCT
>JAWVYG010000339.1:0-4337 GCA_033722815.1 Halioglobus sp. | reverse complement strand
GATACTGCGCGACCCCAATCCCATCCACTGGGACCGCGACGCGGTGGCGGCACTGCCGCTGGAACTGGGCCGGCGCACCATCAACCAGGGCCCGCTGGGCCTGTCCTACATGGTCAACATGCTGCACTGCTGGGCAGGCCCGGGCTGCATCCGACGCCTGGTGATGCGCTTTCCACAGGTGGTGCTGGACGAGGAGCGGGTTGTGGCACGCGGCGAGGTCACGGGCGTGCGCAGCGAGGCAGGCGCCCAGCTGGCAGACTGCCGCATCTGGCTGGAGCACGCCGAACGCGGCGTGCTACTGGAAGGCACGGCGGTCGTCGCCCTGGATTCACGTTAATACGTACAACCGCAACCTGGCCGTTGCAAAGCCCGGTTGTCGGACGAGCCGTGCCAAAGAAGAACTTCAGCGCCGGACTTGCGACAGCGCTATGCCTGTCGGTTATGGTATTATTAACAGATATTCCGCCATAATATAGAAGGACGGGCAGGTTCGTACCGCGGCTTTGATAATCACTGCAGCGCACAGTACCCTAGCGTCCTACCAATGGCGGACCCCGAGCTTGGTGATCTGGTTCTCAGTTATTACGCACCCGTTCTGCAAATCTCCAGGACAACTGGTAACTTGGTGATGGGAACTTTCGCGCGAGCACCCGCTCGGTCAATATATGATCGACAGAAGTAGTGGGAAGATGCCACAGGTGAAAAGTCCGATAATCTGTAACTGACTGAGATATAGACAACATGCGCTCATACAATTCCGATTCAGCGCGCAGAGCCTTCATTCCCTGCGTAAACGTCGTCCTGACAATCCCCCTGCTGATGCTGACCACCAGTCCGGCGGTCGCTTATGTAGGACCAGGCCTGGGCGCCGGCACCCTGGGTGTCATCCTCGGCCTGCTGGGATCGGTGCTCCTCGCCCTGTTCGCGTTCTTCTGGTACCCGATAAAGCGGGCGCTGTTCGGCAACAAGGCCGAGAAGGAGCAGGAAGACGACTACGACTACCCCGCTGAGGAGGTGACCGCGGCCGCTGAGCCACCGCGCAAGACCGAGGACGCATGATCTACCTGGCCACCTGTCTGCTCTGCGTGATAGGTATCGAGCTCTTTATCGCACTGCCATTCCTGCGCCACATCGCCGCCCTCGGTGACGTATCGCGCAAAACCATGCGCGTCATCTCCTCCGCCAGGATTTCCGACCACTGGAAAGAGAAAGCGCTGCAGCGCTACTCCCGCGACATGGCGGTATCGTCACTGACGCTGGGGCTGCTGCTCGCGGTGCTGTTCGTTATCGTCTACGCCGCCTCGATTCCCATCGACGCCCTGCTCGGCGGCGGTGCCTCCAGCCTCGAGTACATCGTCACCGTTCCCGGGCTCGTCCTTGCGACGGCATTCTCCGTGGCCTACGTCTACGTGAGAAGGCGCCTTGTCTCAAGGTGACTACGGGCCGCTGGACCGCGCGCTGCACCGCCTGGCGCTAGGCCCGCGCTTCGTTCGGCAAAGTTCCTTCGACATGCAGGCCGCCGCGCTGCGCGGCGCCGAGATCCCGCCGGCGCAACGCCCCGTCTTCATAGCGGGCCTGGCCCGCTCGGGCAGCACCATCCTGCTCAACGCCCTGTACCAGACCGGCTGCTTCAGGTCGCTGACCTACAGGGACATGCCCTTCGTGCTGATGCCCGGCATCTGGAGCAAGCTCGCATCCTCTTCCCGCCTCGACCGCGCCGCCCGGGAGCGCGCCCACAACGACCGCCTGCTGGTGGAATACGACAGCCCGGAGGCACTGGAAGAAGTGTTCTGGGCCACCTACTCCGGCGACGACTACATTCGCGCCGACGAGGTGGTGCCGTACAAACCCGCGCGCTCGGTGTGTGAGCGCTTCCGCCAGTACGTCGGCTTCATCATGGCCAGCCGCGAGGACGAACGGCAGACCCGCTACCTGGCCAAGAACAACAACAACCTGCTGCGCCTTGTGGGTTTGAAGTACGCATTTCCCGATGCGCTCATTCTCATCCCCTTCCGCGACCCACTGCAGCAGGCCCACTCACTGTTGCGCCAGCACCAGCAGTTCAACGCGCTGCACGGCGAGGATCGCTTCTCAATGCAGTACATGAACTGGCTGGGGCACTACGAGTTTGGCCTTGGCCACAAGAACTACGCCTTTTCCGCCGAACCGAACAACTTCGATACCGGCGACATCAACTACTGGCTGCAGTCCTGGCTCGACGCCTATAACTTCGCCCTGGAATCCGCACCCGCGGACGCCCTGTTCCTTAGCTATGAAAAACTTTGCAGCCAGCCGCAGGCGCAGTTCAGCGCCCTCTTCCCGCGCCTGCACCTGGACGCGGATCCCGGCGCCGCCGCCGGTTTCTACGCGGCGGCCGACAACAGGCCCTGCGAGGAGGGTGACAGCGCCCTGGTCGAGGCCTGTGCAGCAACCCACGCACGACTGCTGCAGAAACATCCACTCGCCTGAACCCCGCGCGGTGGCATAATAGTTGCCCGAAACCGAAGCGGCGCCTGCGCACCCCGCGGCACCCCGGCATCCCGCATACCGGAGGACACGTTATGCCTCACAAGACACCGCTATACCTGCTCTTTGGCGTCATGGCGCTGCTGGTCGCGCCACTGGCGACGCCAGACGAACTCAATCCCGACCCGATCATTGCCCAACTGGGGCTGCGCGAGGGCGACACGCCCATGTCGGAGCGCCGCGGCTGGTCACCGCAGAAGGTGCTGGTGATGACGATGCCCGGTTACCCGGAGCTGGGCGCAGCCTACAAGGACGCGCTGCGTGCCGCCGCGGGGGACATGGAGCTGGTCATCCCCGAGGGCGGCCTTGCACTCACGCAGGAAACGCTGGCCGAAGTGGACGGCGTGATTGGCTTCTGTACTCCCAAGCTACTGCAGGCAGCCGGTCCACAGCTGCGCTGGGTGCATAATTACAGCGTCGGGATGGACTGGTGCAAGGGCGCCAGTGAACAGCAACTGGAAAACGTGGTGTTCAGCAACAACCAGCGCCTGTCGGGCCCGGCGATCGCGGAACACACGGTAGCGATGTTGCTGGCGCTATCGCGCAACCTGCCGGCCTACCTCGCCGCACAGGCCGAGGGGCAGTGGCAGCGACAACTGGCCACCGGCGTGACCTTCGGCGAACTGCGCGGCAAGACGCTGCTGGTGGCGGGCCTGGGCGGCATCGGTACGGAGATAGCGCGCCGCGCCCATGGCCTGGGCATGCGGGTCATTGCCACGCGCAATTCACGTCGCGAGGGGCCGGAGTTTGTCGAGTACGTGGGCCTGGCCGACGAATTACTTACACTGGCCGGGCGCGCGGACGTCGTGGTGAACGCCCTGCCGCTGACGGACAGGACCACCGCACTGTTCGACGCGAAGTTCTTCCGCGCGGTCAAGCCCGGCGCCATCTTCCTGAGCGTGGGCCGCGGCAAGAGCACCGTAACGCCCGACCTCATCGCCGCGCTGCAATCGGGCCGGCTGTACGGCGCCGGGCTGGATGTCACCGATCCGGAACCGCTGCCCAAGGACAGCCCGCTGTGGCAGATGGACAACGTCATCATCACGCCGCACGTGTCTGCCGCGGGCAGGGACAGCCGGCGGCGCACCCTGAGCATCGCCGTGGAAAACCTGCGGCGCTATGTACAGGGCGAGCCTCTGCTCAACGTGGTGGACCTGCGGCGCGGCTACTAGCCCTGCGATTCGCCCGACGGCGCGTACCACACCGGCGAACTCCACACCCGCTCCTGGATGGTGCGCGGGATTTGCGGATCATTGCACGCCGCCGGTCGCTGCGAACCAGCCAGGGTCAGGCACTGCCGCCAGCTCCAGCGGCAGGAGGGATTCTCCAGCGCGCGAATATAGTACGCCGCGTCCTGCTCGGGATCGAAGTCGGGATCGCGCCACGTCGAACACAGCTCGGTATAACCCGGCCCGCTGACACCGCAGTCATCGAGGCTGACCGCCGCCCCGTTGTCGGGATTGCCGGCGATATCGTGCACGGCCTGGTGAAAGCCGCCCTCGCCGTCGTGCCACACCTTGACGACCTGCAGGCGCTGCAGCAGTCCGCCGTCCGGGTCGGCCGCCACCGCCGCCACGAACAGTGGCGAGGTGTCCAGTCGCTCATCCAGCACGGCGCCCATCGGCACGCCGTGGGCGTAGCCCTCGCGCGCCACATTCCCGGTACAGATATCCTCCGGCAGGCCTGGCCCGGCGAAGAACCGCGGCAGCATCCGCGGACCGCTGGTGGCGAACACCTCCCTGCGCTGCATGGCGTCGAACAGCGCGTCGCGCGAATTCTCCTCCGCCCAGATGCCCATCAGCCCGCCCGGG
>JAWVYG010000338.1:0-4339 GCA_033722815.1 Halioglobus sp. | reverse complement strand
GGCTATCCAGCACGTGGGCATACAGGCGCTGCGCATCCGCCGGCGGCATGGCCGAGGAGAAGCTCGGCCGCAGACCCTTGCCGGTATCGGCGGACAGCGTGAACTGCGATACCAGCAGGACGCCGCCGTCGATGTCGGCCACGCTGCGATTCATGCGTCCCTGGTCATCGGGGAACACGCGGTAGGCCAGCAGCTTCTCCAGCAGGCGCAGGCCCACGGCCTCATCGTCTCCCTTGTCCAGCCCCAGCAACACCAGCAGGCCGCGATCGATCTCGCCGACCCGGCGTCCGTCGACGTCGACGCTGGCGCTGCTCACGCGCTGCAGCAGCGCTTTCACTGGGCTACCGCCTCGCGGGAGCGGGAAGCGCGCTTGCGTTCGTGCTCCTGCAGCAGTTTCTTGCGCAGGCGGATGCTCTGCGGCGTGACCTCCACCAGCTCATCGTCCTCGATAAACTCCAGCGCCTGCTCCAGCGAGTGCTTCACCGGCGGCGTGAGCGTAAGCGCTTCGTCGGAGCCCGCCGCGCGGATATTGGTCAGCTGCTTGGCCTTGGTGGGATTGACCGGCAGGTCGTTGCCGCGGGTATGCAGGCCGACGATCTGCCCCTCGTAGACCTCGACATTGGGGTCTACGAACATGCGCCCGCGGTCCTGCAGGTTGTACAGGGCATAGGCGAGGGTCTTGCCCTTGACCATGGACACCAGCACGCCGTTGCTGCGGTGAATGATCTCGGCGTCCTTCACCGGGCCGTAGTGGTCGAACACGTGCGTCATGATGCCGCCCCCCGACGTCATGGTCAGGAACTGGGAGCGAAAACCGATCAGCCCGCGCGCGGGAATCATGAACTCCAGCCGCACGCGGCCCTTGCCGTCGGGCACCATGTCCACCAGCTCGGCGCGGCGCAGGCCGAGCTCCTCCATGACCGACCCCTGGTGCTGCTCCTCGGTGTCGATCACCAGCTGCTCGTAGGGCTCCTGTATCTCGCCATCCACCTCGCGCCGGATAACCTCGGGGCGCGATACCCCCAGCTCGAAGCCCTCGCGCCGCATGCTCTCGATCAGGACGGACAGGTGCAGCTCGCCGCGTCCCGACACCTTGAACTTGTCGGGACTGTCGCCCGGCTCCACCCGCAATGCCACGTTGTGGATCAGCTCGCGCTCCAGCCGCTCCTTGATATTGCGCGAGGTGATGTACTTGCCCTCCTTGCCCGCGAAGGGGGAGTCGTTGACCTGGAAGGTCATGCTGACCGTGGGCTCATCCACCGTCAGCGGCGGCAGCGCCTGCGGCGCATCGGGGTCGCACAGCGTATCGGAGATATTCAGGCCCTCGATCCCGGTAATGCACACGATGTCACCGGCCTCGGCGCGCGACACCTCGCGGCGCTCGAGCCCGAGGTATCCCATCACCTGCAGCACGCGCCCCTTGCGCGAGCCGCCGGCGGCGTCGACCACCAGCACCTGCGCATTGGGCGCGAGCACGCCGCGCGTGATGCGCCCGACGCCGATGACGCCGACGTAACTGGAATAATCCAGCGCCGATATCTGCATCTGCAGCGGGCCGTCACTGTCGACCTCGGGCACGGGCACGTGCTCGACGATGGTCTCGAACAGGGGCTGCATGTCGGCCGCCATCGCATCGTGATCGAGGCCGGCCACCCCCTCGATGGCCGAGGTGTAAACCACGGGGAAATCCAGCTGCGACTCGGTCGCCCCCAGGCGATCGAACAGGTCGAAGACCTGGTCGACCACCCAGTCGGGGCGAGCGCCGGGACGATCGACCTTGTTGACCACCACGATGGGATTGAGGCCGCGCTCGAATGCCTTGGACGTGACGAAGCGCGTCTGCGGCATGGGGCCGTCCACGGCGTCGACCAGCAGCAGCACCGAGTCCACCATGGACAGCACGCGCTCCACCTCGCCGCCAAAATCCGCGTGACCCGGGGTATCGACGATATTGATGTGGTAGCCGCCCCACTCGATGGCGGTGTTCTTGGCGAGAATGGTGATCCCGCGCTCGCGCTCCTGCTCGTTGGAGTCCATCACGCGCTCGGCGCCCTCCGAGCGGCGGTCGAGGGTGCCCGACTGCTGCAGCAGGCAGTCGACCAGCGTCGTCTTGCCGTGGTCGACGTGGGCGATGATGGCGATATTGCGCAGTTTCTCGATCAAGTTGCTACCTCGTGCACGCAAACTATCGCGGCTATTGGCGCGCGGTGAAGGCCCGGGCGCAGGACCCGCGGCCGGGTGCTTTGGCTGGAAAGGCGCGGATTATACAGCAGTGCGACGTCAGGGTGCGTAGACTTTGATGTCCAGCCGGGAGGCTTCGCTCAGGTAGCCGGCGTGCAGCCGGCTCATCACGCCGCGCCCGCAGTACAGCATGTAGGTTGCGTGATCGTCGAGGTCAGCTGCGCGGCTGTGCAGTTCGTAGAACGGTATCTTCAGCACGGGCACGTGCAGCTTCAGCGGCGCCAGCTCCTCCTCGTCGGGGTGGCGGATATCGATAATGGTGCCGTGGGCCAGCGGCACGGAGAGCACCTCGACATCACTGCGCTGCAGCTCCTCCTGCGCCAGCTGGTCGATGCGGGTCTGGCGGCGTGCGGCGGTCACACGATCGAGGATCGCCATGTCGAAGTTTGCTTCCTGCTCCAGCACGCGATCCAGCCGCGCCCTGGTGGTCGGCTTGACGGAGATGACGCCGCAGTACTCCGGCATGTTGGCGGCAAACTCCTGGGTGCCGATGGCCGCGGCCATGCGCACGATGTCCTCCTTGTCGGTGGCAACCAGTGGACGCAGCACGAGGCGCTGTGTCACCTGGTCGATCACCGACAGGTTGCGCAGGGTCTGCGAGCTGACCTGGGCCACACACTCGCCGGTGACCAGCGCGTCTATCTCCAGCTCGCCGGCGATGCGGTCGGCCACGCGCAGCATCATGCGCTTGAGGATGACGCCCATATAGGGGTCGCGCACCTGGGTCAGCAGTTCCGCCACCACCTCCTCGAACGGGACGCTGATGAACAGCACCCGCTGGTTGCAGCCGTACTTCTGCCACAGGTACAGGGCAACTTCCTTTACGCCGATCTCGTGGTCGCGCCCGCCGAGATTGAAGAACAGGAAGTGGGTGCGCATGCCGCGCTTCATCGTCAGGTAACTGGCCACCGGAGAATCGAAACCGCCCGAGATCAGCGACAGCACCGGGTCGACGCTGCCCACGGGATAACCGCCCAGTCCGCGGTGTCGGCGACCGATGACGAACAGGGACTGCCCCGCTATCTCCAGCTCCACGGTCACCTGCGGTGCGCCGAGGTCGACCCCGGCTGCCCCGGTCTGCGCCAGCAGCTGCCCGCCGACCTTGCGCTCCACGTCCACGGAGGTGAACGCGTGTTCGCCGCCGCGCTTGCAGCGCACGGCAAAGGTCTTGCCCTCCAGCCTGTCGCGATAGACCGGGACGACGAAGTCGACGATCTCCTCCAGTGGCGGCAGGGGGTACTCCTGTACCTCGAGCACGTAGGTAATGCCCGCCGTATTGCCCATGGCCTCCACGAGTTGCGCCAGCAGGTCGGGGTCGCCGACGTCGGTCTGCACCCGCAGCTTGTCCCAATCCCGCCGGACGCGAATCTCCGGGTCCAGGGGCTGCAGCACCGCCTTCAGGTTGTCCACCAGCTGGCGCACGAACTGCCGACGCACCGGTTTGCTCTTGATGGCAATTTCGGAGAAAAACTTGACAACGTACTGCATTGAAGCCATAAACCATGCGTCTGCCTGGGGCGGGTATTATACGGGCTTCGCACCAGCGGTGCGCAGATTGACGCCGTCTTCCCCATTTACCCCGCCGTATGCGCTTTATTGGTGCATTTGTGCACAAATTTGGTGCATTTCTGGCCGCCAGCGCGACAGGCTGCAAAAAATTCATGGCATTCAGTGGCTTACCGCTTGCACACATTTGGCACAGCGCTTGCTGAAGATACAGTCGTCAATGCCGTTTAGAGAGATTACTTGTAACGATTGCCAGGCCAACTGCCACCGCGCAGTGCTGAGACTCGCCGAGAACAGTTGGCTGAATCCTTACCCCACGGAGGACATACGATGTCAGAAAAGACCCTTAACCTGATCAAAGAAAGCGACGCACGCTGGGTAGACCTGCGCTTTACCGATACCCGCGGCAAGGAGCAGCACGTGTCCATCCCCGCGTCGGAAGTCGACGAGGACTTCTTCGAGGGCGGCAAGATGTTCGACGGCTCCTCCATCTCCGGCTGGAAGGGCATCAACGAGTCCGACATGATACTGATGCCCGACGACGATGCCTCCGTGATGGACCCGTTCACCGTCGACTCCACCGTCATCGTGC
>JAWVYG010000337.1:0-4373 GCA_033722815.1 Halioglobus sp. | reverse complement strand
GCGGCCGCAGCGACGACGTGTCGCTGAGCGGTATGCGCTTCAGTACGGACGTTTACCTGGCGGCCGACCAGACCATCAAGATCGACACCAACTCGCTCAAGGCGGTGGCCGAGGTGGTGCGTTGCCAGCAGGTGGGGCCTGGCTGGGAGGTGGGTGTGCGCTTTATGAACCTGTGCTTCGCCCGCTCCCGCGGCTCGTTCGTCGAGGCGCGGGCCTGACCCGCACGCAAGATCCGGCACTATCGCGCCGGCAGCCGCTCTACCTTTATCGCCAGTCTCTGCCCGTCTGCCGCCGTGCTGTAGCGCCTGCCGCCGCGTTCGAGGGCAGCGCCGTCCTGCCCCAGGAGCACGATCCACTCGCCCAGCTCGCCGACGACCGAGGTGGTGAGTGACACGGTGTCGTCGCCGTCCTTGCCGGCGTAGTGCACGTCGAGCGCAACGCGGTCGCCGTCGGTGGACGGCGTCACGGCGATATAGGTTTCCTCGGCCGGCACCTGCTGTACCTGGAACCAGGTCCAGCCGCGCTCGGCGGCCTCCAGTCGATAGTCGCGCCCGCGGCTGCGCTGCAGTATGACCCTGGCGCCCTCGACGATCTGCAGTTGCGTTGCGCCGCGCGTACTGTAGACCCTGTCGGCGCCCTGGCCTGCCTTGAGGCTCAGCAACAGGGCCTGTTGCGACCATGCCGCGCTGCTGCAGGCCAGGCCCAGAAGCAGGAGAGCGCCGTTGCGAAGGTTTTTCATGTTGCTGGCCCCGCTTTATGAAATCGTTGTCGACGCTGAGGTTCGCTGCCGGGCGTCAACGCGCCGGCGTGTGTCACGCGCGTCAGGCGGCGACGCCCAACTGTGCAGCGAGAAAACCGTTGCGGCCGTTCTCCTTCACGCGGTACATGGCGGCGTCGGCGGCCAGTAGCAGCGTATCGAGGTCGGTCCCGTCGGCAGGCGTTCTCGCGATGCCGATGCTCGCGCCAATAGTAACCCGCCCCCTGTCGAGGTAGAAAGGCGCCGACAGTGCTTGCACGAGGCGTTCGCTGACGAGGGTCGCTGCCTGGTCGTCGTCGCTGATATTGAGCAGCGCGACGAACTCGTCGCCACCCAGCCTCGCGACCACGTCTGACTCGCGCAGCGCTTCCTGCATGCGTACCGTGGCCTGCTGCAGCAGTTCGTCACCCGCTGCGTGCCCGTGCCTGTCGTTGACCTGCTTGAAGTGGTCGAGGTCGATGAACAGCACGGCGAGGCTCAGTCGTTGCCGCGTTGCCAGCGTCTTCATCCACTCGAAACGCTCCTGCAGCAACTGTTTGCCGGGCAGCCCGGTGAGTGCGTCGTGCAACGCGAACTGGTGACTGTCTATTTCCTCTCGCAGGTGTGCCGCAAGGCAGAAGGAAAACATCAGCGCATGAGCCGTGAACCCGAGCTTTGCCAGTTGCATTTCCCACACCCCGGTGGATTCCGAGGCGACGACCAACACGCCCTGTGCGACCGCGGTGAGCGTGGGAATGACCAGGCAGATCAACAGCGGCCAGGCGAGCTTCACACGCAGGCGTACGCCCTGTATAGCGATGACATAGCCCGCGAGGATGCCCACCAGCCAGGCCAGTGTCGGCAGCAGTGGCGGCAGCGCGGGTGTGCCGAACACGGCCACGGTAATGATCGACAGCATCAGCAGCGCCATCGCGGCGCGCGCCATGAGCCTGATGCGCGGGCACTGCCCGGTGATTCCCAGGAACGCGTCGATCGCCAGCATGCGCAGCGCGGCGGCTGCCAGCGTGAAGGTGTGCAGCGCGCGCTCGTTGATCCAGGGTGCGTCCGGCCACAGCAGTTTGAAACCATAACCCTCCACGGTGACCAGCGACAGGCAGACGCAGAACACGTAGCCGCAGTAGTACAGGTAGTCGCGCCGCTGCAGGTTCAGCGCGATCAGCAGGTTGAATACCAGCAGCGCACAGATGGCGGCGATACAGCTGACGGTCAGCAGGTAGTAGAGATGGCCGTCGTGCTGGTAGCGCTCGTGCTCGACCAGGTCCCAGGCGAGGTTCTGCGTGCCCGGGCCGCCGACGATGCGCAGGTACACCGTTGTAGAATCCCTGCCCGCCGGGATATTGAACGCGTAGCGCGGCACATCGAGTTCGCGACTGGCGGCCGGGTGATCGTTCCCCGTTACCAGCTCCGAGTAGCCGCCACCGGGCTGCTCGCGGTAGACCCGCAGGTCGTACAGGTTCTCTACCCTGGCCACTGCCAGGAATTCGCGTTCGCGCAGCGCGGGCGCGAAGGACAGCTCAAGGCGCAGCCAGACGGGGGTGAACACGCCGCGCGGCCTGCTGTCGGTGCTGGGCGTGAAGGTGTACGCGGCGGGGTTGGCCAGCAGGTCGTCGATCGTGATGCTACCCTGCGGATCGTCGAGGTACTCGAACTCGGCGTTCAACGGGTGCCACGTGTCGGTCACTTCCAGCGCCGCCGCCGGGGCGGCCGACAGTGCGACAAGCAGCAGTGCGAGCACGACAAGCATGCCGCGCGCGGAACGATCCCGGTGCAGGTACACGTTCATCCGCCCATCACTGCCCTGGCCGGCAGTTCCCGCGGCTGGGATTCGTACGCGCTCCCGGCGGCGTTGTCGGCGAGGAAGTACCCGTTCTTGCCGTTGTTCTTGGCCTTGTACATGGCGGCATCGGCCGCCCGCAGCAGGGCGTCGAGTGTCTGTCCGTCCTCGGGTTCCCTGGCAATGCCGATGCTGGCGCCGATGGTTACCAGCTGTCCTGCCAGGCTGAAGGGTCGGGACAATGCCTGCACCAGCCTGCCGCTGACAATGACCGGGGCGTTGCTGGTCGGCCGCACGCAAAGCAGCGCGACGAACTCGTCGCCGCCGAGCCGTGCAACGAAGTCCGAGTCGCGCAGTTCCTCGCGCATGCGCCCGGCAACCTGTCGCAGCAGGTCGTCGCCCGCCGCGTGGCCCATCGAATCGTTGACCTGCTTGAAGCCATCGAGGTCGATGAACAGCAGCATGAGGTTCTGCTCCTCCCGCGCCGCGACGGTTTTCACCCAGTCGAAGCGTTCGCGCAACAACTGTTTGCCGGGCAGCCCGGTGAGCCTGTCGTGCAGCGCGTGCTTGCGCCCCTCGACCTCGCTCTTGATCTGCGTTGCCAGGCAGACCGAGAACAGCAGCACGTGCAGTGTGAAGGCGGCCTTGGTGAGCTGTGTTTCGACCAGGCCTACTGTCGGTGAACTCGTTACCAGCAGGGCCGAGACCAGGGAGGCCAGGTTGGGAATCAGCATGCAGATGAGCAGCGGCCAGGCAAGCCGCACGCGCAGCCTGATCGCCTGCACGCACAGCGCGTAGCCCATCAGGGAGCCGAAGGCCCAGGGCACGATGGGCGCCATCGGCGGCAGGTTCGACACGCCCCGCAGGTTGATTATCGCGATCCACAGCAGCAGGAACGCCACGGTCAGCTTGTAGGGCAGCCCCAGGTATCTCGCGCGCCGCGTGACGCCCAGGAATGCATCGATGGCCAACAGGCGCAGTAACGCGGACAGGATGGCGAACGTGTGCAGTGCGGACTGGTTCAGCGCGGGGTGCTCGGGCCACAGCAACTTGAAGCTGTAGCCCTCCAGCGTGAACAGCGTGATGAACACGGTGGCCACGTAGCCGCTGTAGTAGGCGTAGTCGCGGCGGCGCAGGCTCACCGCGATGCCCATGTTGAAAACCAGCAGCGCGCCGATGGCCGCGAGGCAGGCCGCCGTCAACAGGTAGTAGGTCTGTCCGTGGCTGTTCCACAGGCGCTGCTCCACCAGGTCCCAGGGCAGGTTGTTGCTGCCCGCGCCGCCGACCACGCGCAGGTAGACGACCGTGGGGCCTTCGGCACGGGGCTCGACCAGGAAGCCGTAGCGCGGCATGTCCAGCTCGCGGCTGCCCGCCGGGTAGTTGTTGCCGGTGACGTGTTCCGAGTACGTGCCGTCGGCGCCGGGGCGGTATACGCGCAGGTCGAACAGGTTTTCCGAGCGCGGGACGAGCAGGTAGCGCCGCGCGCGTGTCTCGTCGGTGAAGTCCAGCGTAAGCCGCAGCCAGAACGGCGCGAAGATGACCCGGGGCTTGCTGTCGCGGCTGTGGGTGAAGGCGTACGCGGACGGGTCGCGCAGCAGGTCGCGGATCGTGATCTCGCCGTCCGGGTCATCGAGGTACTCGAATTCGCCGTTCAGTTCGTACCAGTCGCCCTCGACGGTCAGCGCGTTGGCGGTAACCGGCAGCAACGCGCAGAGCAGGCTCAGCAGCACTGTGACAAGCGTTATTGTCATTGCTGTGCCGTCGGTGAACGTGTGCGTTCTCATGCGAGTGCGGTCAGGGTGCCTGGCGCAGCCGCTCGCCGCAGTGGGGGCAGAAGTTGTG
>JAWVYG010000336.1:0-4376 GCA_033722815.1 Halioglobus sp. | reverse complement strand
TTTCTGGCGCCGGATATCGTGGACCGGATCATCGCCGGCGACGTCCCCGAAACCCTAACTCTCGAGCGCCTGAAAAAGGACTTTCCTACCGACTGGCGCGCCCAACGCGAGCACTTCGGACTGAGTCAAGTCACCCACTCTTGACTGGCGAAATCGCAGTTGGAGAAAACCTCTGATTGTGACCTGAAATCGACCGTCTCCCGGTCAAGGTTGCGCAACCCCTGAAACGCAGAAAGCCCGCTTGTGCGGGCTTTCCGGGGTTTCTGCAGGTCATCTCCGTGGAGATTCTCCAACCTGCAGACTGCTTGGCGGAGAGCGAGGGATTCGAACCCTCGATAGGGGTTAACCTATACACCCTTAGCAGGGGTGCGCATTCAGCCACTCGGCCAGCTCTCCAAAAATTTACGAATCTCTTTATTCCCGCCGAGCCTTCGGCTCGGTAGGGGTGCGCGTTACTCCTCGCTGCGCTCGTCGTCCTTCGGCCCGGGTCGGGAGCGACTCGCCCTACGGGCGCTCTCTCCGCAGGCTTCGCCTGCTACGAGTCAGCCACTCGGCCAGCTCTCCGAAATTTGCGATGTTTTACTCATAATCCGTTCCTGAGCGCTCCGGAAAAAACGCACAAAAACAGGGCGGCCGCAGGCGCGGCATCATAACACAACCACTGCAGAATCAAAGTCTTGCGAGGGTGTCGCGCGTGACCGGTGCTACTCCTGGGGGGCTTCGGATTTCTCCTGGCCGCTGTCGTCCTGGATGCGGCTGTAGATCTCCTCGCGGTGCACGGCCACGTCACGCGGCGCGTCCACTCCTATGCGAACCTGGTTGCCCTTCACCCCCAGCACCGTCACGGTGATGTTGTCACCTACCATCAGGGATTCCCCAACCCTGCGGGTCAATATAAGCATAGTTATGTTCTCCAGCCCCGTGTATGGCGTGACCCTGGCCATACGCGGCGATCATCAATCGAGCTTCCCTGCCCTTTATCGAATGCCACCACCAGCTTAGTAGTAGCTCATACACGCACAAAAGCAATGTTTGTCACAAGGGCCCGGGGCCCCTGGCAGAACACCACGCCGTGCTGAGGGCACATCACGCCTGCGCGGGCTCTCCCTCGAGACCGAATGAGGAGTGTAGTGCACGCACCGCCAGCTCGAGGTACTTTTCCTCGATGATGACGGAAATTTTAATCTCCGAGGTGGTGATCATCAGGATGTTGATACCCTGCTCGGCGAGGGCGCCGAACATCTGGCTCGCCACCCCGGCGTGGGAGCGCATACCCACGCCCACCACCGACACCTTGGCGATCTTGTTATCACTGCTCACTTTGCGCGCGTTCAGCTCGTCGGCCACCTTGCGCAGCACCTCTTCGGCCCGCGGCAGGTCGTTGCGGCTCACGGTAAAGGTGAAGTCGGTGGTGTTATCGTGGGAGACGTTCTGCACGATCACGTCCACCTCGATATTGGCCTCACCGATAGGGCCGAGAATCCTGTAGGCCACGCCGGGCGTGTCCGGCACGCCCTCTATGGTCAGCTTCGCCTCGTCGCGGTTAAACGCGATGCCGGCAATCGTCGGCGTTTCCATAGCGTCTTCGTCCTCTATCGTAATGAGCGTGCCGGGGCCGTCCTGGAAACTGTGCAGCACGCGCAGCGGCACCCTGTACTTGCCGGCGAACTCCACGGCACGAATCTGCAGCACCTTGGAACCCATGCTGGCCATTTCGAGCATTTCCTCGAAGGTGATCTTCTCCAGGCGCCGGGCGCCGTCCACCACGCGCGGGTCGGTGGTGTACACCCCGTCCACGTCGGTGTAGATCTGGCACTCGTCGGCCTGCAGCGCCGCGGCCAGCGCCACCGCCGTGGTATCGGAGCCGCCGCGGCCCAGCGTGGTGATGTTGCCCTTCTCGTCCTCGCCCTGGAAGCCGGCCACCACCACCACGTTGCCGTCATCGAGGTCGCGGCGCATGTTGGCGTCGTCGATCTCGCGGATGCGGGCCTTGGTGTGGGCGTCGTCGGTCAGGATGCGCACCTGGCTGCCGTTGTAGGAGCGGGCCTTCACGCCGCGCTTGATCAGCGCCATGGCCAGCAGCGCGGTAGTCACCTGCTCGCCGGTGGACACCAGCACGTCCATCTCGCGCGGTTCCGGGCGTTCCTGCACCTGGCCCGCCAGCGCGATCAGGCGGTTGGTCTCGCCGGACATGGCGGACACGACCACCACCACGTCGTGGCCGTCCGCGCGGAAGCCGGCGACCTTGTCGGCCACCTGCTCGATGCGCTCGATGTCACCCACCGAGGTACCGCCGAATTTTTGTACGATGAGGCTCACTGCCCGCGTCCTGCCCTGCCTGCCCGCTTCATACCCAATTTTCGAAAACGCCATTTAACACTATGGAGGCGCCAATCGGAAGATAACCCTGTCTCGACTGTCTTTAGTAACCCCGCCGAATCGGCGGCTTGTTCGCTCACCCGAGCTGGGACGAGACCCACTCCGGCACCGCCTTCAACACCTCCGGCAGGGCCTGCACGTCGGAGCCGCCGCCCTGGGCCATGTCGGGGCGACCGCCGCCCTTACCGCCCAGGCGCTGGGAGAATTCCTTCATCAGGTCGCCGGCGCGCACCCTGTCGGTGAGATCCTTGGTCACGCCCGCGGTCAGGGCGATCTTGTCGTCGTTGACCGCCGACAGCAGGATCACCGCGCTGCCGAGCTTGTTCTTGCACTGGTCCATGGTGTCGCGCAGGGACTTTGCATCGGCGCCGTCGACGTTGGCCGCCAGCACCTTGATGCCCTGCACGTCCACCGCGTCGGCGGTGAGGTCGCCGCCGGCGGAGGTCGCCAGCTTCTGTTTCAGGCGGGCGATCTCCTTCTCCAGCTCGCGGTTCTCGCTGCGCAGAGCCGCCACCTTGTCGGCGACGTTGTCGGGGTTGCCCTTCACCTGCTCGCAAACTTCCTCGAGGCTGCGCTCCTTCTCATCGAGCAGCGCCAGCGCCCCCTCCCCCGTCACACCCTCGATGCGGCGCACACCGGCGGCCACGCCGGATTCGGACACGATGCGCAACAGGCCGATGTCGCCGGTGCGCGCCACGTGGGTGCCGCCGCACAGCTCAACGGAGAAGTCGTCCTCACCCATGGACAGCACGCGCACCTCGTCGCCATACTTCTCACCGAACAGCGCCATGGCGCCGGCGGCCACCGCGTCGTCCATGGACATGATGCGCGTGCTCACCTCGGTGTTGGCGCGCACCTGCTCATTGACGCGGCTCTCGATCGCTTTCAGCTGCTCGGCGGTCACCGCCTCGGGATTGGAGAAGTCGAAACGCAGCCGCTCGGAATCCACCAGCGAACCCTTCTGCTGCACGTGCTCGCCGAGCACCTCGCGCAGGGCCGCGTGCAGCAGGTGCGTGGCGCTGTGGTTGAGCCGGGTGCGCTGGCGCAGGCCGTTGTTCACCTCGGTGGTGAGCACGTCGCCCTTGCGCACGCTGCCTTGCAGCACTTTCACGTGGTGCAGGTGCTGGTCGGAGGCCTTGGTGGTATCGGTGACTTCCAGCCGGGTGCCCGCGGCGCTCATGAAGCCGGTGTCGCCGACCTGGCCGCCGGACTCGCCGTAGAAAGGCGTGTTGGAGAGCACGACGATGCCCTGCTCGTCCTCACCCAGGGTTTCCACCTCGGCGCCGTCCTTGAGCAGCGCGGTGACGGTGCCCTCGCCGTGGGTGCTGTCGTAGCCGGTGAATTCGGTGTGGCCGTCCAGCTTCAAGACGTCGTTGTAATCGACCTGGAAGCTGCCGCTCTCCTGCGAACGCGAACGCTGCTCGGCCATCGCCACCTCGTAGCCGGGCATGTCCAGGGCAAGGCCCCGCTCGCGGGCGATGTCGTTGGTCAAATCGACCGGGAAACCGTAGGTGTCGTACAGCTTGAACACCACGTCGCCGGGAATCTCTTTGCCGGGCAGGTCGCGCAGCGCGTCCTCCAGTATCTGCATGCCGTTGTCGAGGGTGCGCGCGAACTGCTCCTCCTCATTCAGCAACGCCTTCTCCACCTGCGCCTGCCGCTGCACCAGCTCGGGATAGGCCTCGCCCATCTGCTCGGCCAGTGTCGCCACCAGCTTGTGAAAGAAGGGCTCGCTGGCGCCGAGCTTGTTGCCGTGGCGCACGGCGCGGCGAATGATACGGCGCAGCACGTAGCCCCTGCCCTCGTTGCCGGGCAGCACGCCGTCGACGATGAGGAATGCGCAAGCGCGGATGTGGTCGGCGATGACGTTGAGCGAGCTCTGTCCCTCGTTCTTCACGCCGATGAGGTCGGCCGCCGCCTTGGTCAGGCTGGCGAAGATGTCGATCTGGTAGTTGCTGTGCACGCCCTGCATGACGGCCGCGATACGCTCGAGACCC
>JAWVYG010000335.1:0-4404 GCA_033722815.1 Halioglobus sp. | reverse complement strand
TCTTCCAGCAGCGGCTCCTGCGCCATGGCGTAGTTGGAGATCAGTGTGGATGCGATGGCCGCAGACAGCGTAGAGAGTTGGAAGGTTTTGTTTTCCATGATTGCCCCTGTTTGGTTCTGTTGCCGCCAGGTTCACCGCAGGGTTGGCCCTGCTCGTCGCAGCCATCGTCGTGGCTGGTGGCGGCTGGTTTTATTTGGCACTCCACGGGCATCCGTGCGGTCGGAGGTGCGCCAGTATTTATCCCGTACAAATCTACCACTGAAAGTCGGGGGATTGTTACGTTTCATCGTGCGCAAAATTACCGCTGCCCGCCGTAAGGCCTTGTAGGGTCAATGGTTTTCTTCGCGCCGCCCGATCGCCCGTGCGCGCGTTGCACCCTGCGTGCAAGCGCGACAACCGCCGCGCCCGCACCGGCCCCCGTGCTACCATTTCGGACCTCGTCTGGCTAAGAACGGTCCGGGGGAAGACATTGTCCGCCAGTGACAATACGGAACTTTTGCAGGCCCTCGCGGCCCTCGTCGGCAGCGACGGTGTGCTGACCGATGCGATGTCGCTGCTGCGCTACGGCGGCGAGCGCACCGGGGGCCTTGTGCATCGCCCGTCGGCCGTGGCGCTGCCGCGCACGGTGGCCCAGGTGCAGCGCATCGTGCAGCTGGCGGTCACGGAAGGCGTGGCTATTGTGCCCGTGGGTGGCGCTACCGGTTTGAGCGGCGGCGCCGTTGCGCAGCGCGGCGAGCTGGTGGTGGCGCTGGACAGGCTCGACGAGATCGTCGATTTCAATCCCGTGGACCGTACCGTGCGCTGCGGCGCCGGTGTCATTACCGCGCAGCTGCAGGCGTTCGCGCGTGAACAGGGCCTGTACTACCCCGTCGATTTCGCCTCCAGCGGCTCCAGCCGGCTCGGCGGCAATATCGCCACCAACGCCGGCGGCACCCGGGTGATCCGCCACGGCATGACCCGCGACTGGGTGGCGAGCGTGAAGCTGGTCAGCGGGACCGGCGAACTGTTCGACTTCAACCGCGGCCTGGTGAAGAACAACACCGGCTACGACCTGCGTCACCTGGTGATCGGGGCCGAGGGTACGCTGGGCATCATCGTCGAGGCGACCATGCGCCTGGCGCCGGCTCCCCGGGATCCCGCGGTGGCGCTGCTGGCCGTCGCGGATGTGCCGGCGGCGATGTCGGTGTTGTCGACCTACCGCGACGTGCTGCCCCTGACGGCCTTCGAACTGTTCTGCGCCGCGGCGCTGGAGAAGGTGCTCGCCGCGGGCGCACTGCAGCGCCCGCTGGCCGGCGAGTCTCCCTGGTATGTGCTGCTGGAGTTCGAACAGCCGCACGGTGCTGCCGGTGATGTGCCGCTGGAGCTGTTCCGCGACTGCGCCGCGCGCGGCCTGGTCAGCGACGGCGTTGTCGGCCGCAGCGCGACCCAGGCGCGATCACTGTGGCGCCTGCGCGAGGACATTTCCGAATCGCTGGCGCCGTGGACGCCGTGGAAGAACGATATTGCCACCGTGCCTTCGCGCCTGCCGGATCTCGTCGACGACGTGGAGGCGCTGGCCGGGGAACTGTGCCCCGACCTCGAACGGGTCTGGTTTGGCCACGTGGGTGACGGCAATATGCACCTGAACGTCCTGCGGCCGGCAGAACTGACGGCGGAGGCGTTCGGCGAACGCTGCGCCGAGTTTGCGTCGGGGTTATTCGATATCCTGCGGCGCCACGGTGGCAGCGTGTCGGCGGAGCACGGCGTCGGGCTGTTGAAGAAAGACTACCTGCACTTTACGCGCTCTGCGCAGGAGGTGGCACTGATGCGCGGCATCAAGGCCGTGTTCGATCCCCACGGGATCATGAACCCGGGGAAGATATTCGACTGATCCGCGCGGCGGCGCAACGCCGCCGCAGGCACGGCAGACTACTCGGCGTACAGGGTCTGCACGCCCTCGGCGGTTCCCAGCAGCAGGACATCCGCCGGCTTCAGTGCGAACAGGCCGTTGGTGACCACGCCGGTGATGTTGTTGATCTTCTCCTCGGTGGCCAGCGGTTGCGGTATCGAGAAGTTGTACACGTCGATGATCACGTTGCCGTTGTCGGTGACCACCCCCTCCCGGTAGATCGGGTCGCCGCCCAGCTTGACCAGCTCGCGCGCCACGTGGCTCCGGGCCATGGGGATGACCTCCACCGGCAGCGGAAAGGCGCCGAGGGTATGCACCAGTTTGCTCTCGTCGGCGATGCAGATGAATTCCTTTGCCACCGCGGTGACGATTTTCTCGCGGGTGAGGGCGGCGCCACCGCCCTTGATCAGTTGCAGCGCCCTGTTGCTCTCGTCCGCGCCGTCGACATAGAAGTCCACACCGTCGACGGTGTTCAGGTCGTACACAGGGATACCGTGCTGCTTCAGGCGCGCAGCGGAGGCCTCGGAACTGGCCACGGTGGCGTTGATGTTGCCCTTGATTGCGGCGAGGGCGTCGATGAACATGTTTGCCGTGGAGCCGGTGCCGATGCCCAGCACGGAGTCATTTTCGAGCCGCGGCTTGATGTAAGCCAGCGCCGCCTCCGCCACCGCCTGCTTCAGTTCGTCCTGGGTCATGCCTGGGCCCCTGTGTTTGCCTTGCCGCGCGCGTCATTATAGAGCAGGCGCGAGGCAGCACCAGCAGCATCGAACGCAACAGCGGCGTGCGTGCTGCAAACTGCGCGGGCCTGCTTTAACATCGTCTGCACGCAACGCGCACAGGGGCGCCGCCCATGCCACAGTCCTATATCAAGCGCATCCTCGATGCCCGGGTCTACGATGTCGCCCGCGAGACGCCCATCGTCGAGGCCGCGCTGATGTCGCGGCGCCTGGACAATCGTGTCTGGCTGAAACGCGAAGACCTGCAGCCCGTGTTCTCGTTCAAGCTGCGCGGCGCCTACTGCAAGATGAGCCGCCTGCCTCCTGCGCAGCTGGCGCGCGGCGTGGTCGCCGCATCGGCGGGCAACCACGCCCAGGGTGTCGCCATGGCGGCGCAGCAGCTCGGCGTCAAGGCCACCATCGTCATGCCGCGCACCACACCGCAGATCAAGGTGGATGCCGTGCGCGACCGCCACGCCCGCGTCATCCTGCATGGAGACTCCTTTGACGAGGCCGCGGATCACGCGCAGAAGCTGGTGAAGAAGAAGGGGCTGACCTTCGTGCATCCCTTCGACGACCCCGACGTCATCGCCGGGCAGGGCACCGTGGGTATGGAGATAGTGAGACAGCACCAGCGGCCCCTGGATGCGCTGTTTGTCCCGGTGGGCGGCGGGGGTCTGCTGGCGGGGGTGGCGGCCTATGTCAACTACGTCTGGCCGGGCACGAAAATCTTCGGCGTGGAGCCGGAGGACGCCGCCTGCCTGCAACTGGCCCTGTCGCGCGGCCGCCGCGATTCGCTGTCCCAGGTCGGCCTGTTCGCCGATGGTTGCGCCGTGGCCCAGGTCGGCAGGGAGCCCTTCCGTGTGATCCGCGATACGGTGGCCGGGGTCATCACCGTATCCACCGACGAGATGTGCGCCGCCATCAAGGATATCTTCGAGGATACGCGCAGTATCGCCGAGCCCGCGGGCGCCCTCGCCCTGGCGGGGCTGAAGAAGTATGTCGAGCGCTCGCCGGTAACGGGTGAGGACCTGCTCGCCATCGTGAGCGGTGCGAACACCAACTTCGACCGACTGCGCTATATCTCGGAGCGCACCGAGATCGGCGAGCACAGGGAGGCCGTTATCAGCGTCACGGTTCCCGAGCGCCCCGGCAGCTTCCGGCAGTTCTGTGCCACGCTGGGGCGGCGCAATATCACCGAGTTCAATTATCGCTACGCCGACGCCGACGCGGCGCAGGTTTTCGTCGGCCTGTCGGTGGCTCCGGGCGGGGAAGACCTGGCGCGGCTGACGCAGAAGCTGCAGCAGCGCGGCTACGCCGTCGAGGACATGACGGACAACGAGGTTGCCAAGCTGCATATCCGGCACATGGTCGGGGGCCACGCGCCGGCGCAGTTGCGCGACGAGCGGGTGTACCGGGTGGAGTTTCCCGAGCGGCCCGGGGCGCTGATGGATTTTCTCACCGGGCTCGGCCAGCGCTGGAACATATCGATGTTCCACTACCGCAATCACGGCGCCGCCTATGGCCGAATCCTCCTTGGCGTGCAGGTGCCCCGCGGTGAGCGGCGTGCCTTCGCGCAGGTGCTCGAGGACATTCACTACCGCTACTGGGAGGAGACCGACAATCGCGCCTATGAGCTCTATCTGGCAGGGAAAGGCGGCTAAAGGCGCCGATCAGTGGATTTCCTGCCGCTATCTCCGGTCTGTTCTTTTCTTTTGTCTAATCCTGTACTAAGCTCTTGTCAGTTTTGTGAAATAATTACAAATTCAAATAAGTTATAACGCTGCGACAGGCCCGGCC
>JAWVYG010000334.1:0-4416 GCA_033722815.1 Halioglobus sp. | reverse complement strand
GAACACCATGTTGATGGGGAAGTTCCAGGGAGCGATGACCCCGACCACGCCCAGCGGCTGGTACTCGATGCGCGAGCGAGCGCCGAGCAGGTTCAGCGGGAACATGGTGGGACGCTTTTCCGGCTTCATCCACTTGCGAACATGCTTGATCGCATGCTTCATGGGCGCGATGCCGGCGCCGAGGTCCGTCAGCAGGGTGACCTCCCGCGGACGGCAGGTGAAGTCGCTGTTGAGAGCGTCAATTGCCTTGTCCTGGTGCTTGATCATGGTGTCGATGGCGCGCTGCATGCGATCGATGCGGGTTTCCGCCGTCACGACGCCTTCTGCCAGGTAGGCATCCCGCTGTGCCTGCAGGGTGGCCTTCATCTTCTCTTCACTGTCGGTCTGGGGGGGCTGCTGTGGTGCGTTCATTGCTGGATCCTCGCCATGGGGTGCGCCGCGCCGGAACGGTGTGGCTACTGGTAACGGGCGATTATAGACCCCCGCTGGTGGAAATTTAACCATCGTGGCGGGTTAAATGTGGCCAGTCAACGGGGGCGGGGCGCCGACTTGGCAAGGTGTGCTCCAGCTGCTAATAATGGCCTATGACCACAGGCGCCGACAAAGGCGATACCCGAACCCCTTCGCCCCCCTACGGCTATTCCCGCGAGTGCACCTACTCGCGGGAGGAGCAGATGCACATCGTGGCCGAGTACCATGCCCACAAGATCCGGCCCAGTCGCATCGCGTACCGCGTCGGTATCGACATCGCGTTTATCGAGGAGCTGATCGCCGGGGAGACCGAGGCCGGGCGGTTCGAACGCCTGGTCAAGCACTACCGCACCAAGCGCTACCAGCAGAGATTGCGCGATTCGGTGGCCAGCAGCGGGGTCACTCGCTTTGAGCTGCAACAGCGAATCGAGCGGGAGTACGCGCAGGAAACTGAGCTATAGTGCCACGTTAGCATCCGCACACCGGCCCGCGGCAGCTGCACGAACCTGGAGAAGTAACTATGAAGACTATGGAAATATGGCACGAGATGCTGCGCGAGCGGGACATGGCCAGGCTGGACGAAATCCTGGCGCCCGACTGTGTGTTCCTGTCGCCCATAGTGCACACGCCCCAGGAGGGGCGGGAGATGACCAAGTTCTACTTGAACGGCGCCGCCGCGGTGTTCAACGACAGCTTCCACTACGTCAAGGAAGTCGTTACCGACAAGCACGCGGTGCTGGAGTTCGTCTGTGACCTCGACGGCATTACCGTCAACGGCGTCGACATCATGACCTTTGACGAGGAGGGTAAAATCACCGAGTTCAAGGTCATGGTCCGCCCGTTGAAGGCCATCAACCTGATGCACCAGCGGATGATGGCAATGCTGGAACAAATGTCCAGCCAGGGCGCCGCCTGACCCCCGGTAAATGAACTGAGCGATCCATGAGCAGCCCGATCATAGTCGGCATCAGCGGTGCCTCCGGTATCGCCTACGGCGTGCGCGCCCTCGAGCTGCTGCGCGACTGCGCGGTCGAATCCCACCTTGTGATGAGCAAGGCGGCCCGCCTCACCCTGCACCACGAAATGGACATGCCGTTCGATGACGTCGCCGCGCTGGCGACGCACGTGCACCCGGTCACCGACGTCGGCGCATCCATTGCCAGCGGTTCCTTTCGCACCGCGGGCATGTTGATAGCGCCCTGTTCCGTGCGCACCATGTCCGAGATCGCCTCCGGTGTGACCTCATCGCTGCTGACGCGGGCGGCGGACGTGGTGCTCAAGGAGCGGCGGCGCCTGGTATTGATGGTGCGCGAGACCCCGCTGCATACCGGGCACCTGCGTACGCTCATGCACCTGTCCGAGATGGGCGCGGTGGTCGCCCCGCCCGTACCGGCCTTCTACTCGCGGCCGGAAACCCTCGATGACGTGGTGACCCAGTCTGTCGGCCGTGCGCTCGACCTGTTTGACCTGGATGTCGCACAGGTGCGGCGCTGGGACCCGGACCAGTAACCGTTTATGCCGCCGGCGATGCGCCGGCGGCGAGGAGAGACAGCGATGAACGCAGATGAAATCGATGCACGCCTGCTGGCGGACTGCCACAACCTGGGCAGCCTGCCCACCTCGCAGCTGCTGCTGAACCGCAACGCGGCGGTGCCCTGGTTCATTCTCGTCCCCGACACACGGCTGCTCGACCTCCTGGACCTTCCCCAGGATCACCGCGAGGCGGTGCTGGCAGACTGTGCGCAGGTGTCAGCCTTTATCAAGCAGGCCCTGGGTTACGACAAGACCAACTTCGCGGGGCTGGGCAACGTTGTCCCGCAGATGCACCTGCACCTGATCGGCAGGCGCGAGGGGGATGCATGCTGGCCGCGGCCCGTGTGGGGCAACCTGCCGGAGGGTGAGGTCTACACCGAAGCGCAGCTGCGCGAGCTGCAGGAGGAGCTGGTCAAGATCGCCGCGCTGGAACCCGCGCCACTGTAGGCGGCGCGGCGTCCGCTGATGCGCCCGAAGGTCTACCTCAGTTACCCGCTGCCCGGCGATGGCGTCGCCGCCCTCGCCGCGCAGTGTGACCTGATTGTGGGAGACGCAGGGTCAGCGCTGTCGGCGGACAGCCTGGGCGCCGGACAGCGCAGCGAACTGGCGCACTGTACGGGCCTGGTGTGCATCCTTACCGATCGTGTGGATGCGCAATTGCTCGACGCCATGCCGGCGCTGGAGTTTGTTTCCAGTGTTTCAGTGGGGGTCGACCACGTCGAAGTCGACGCGCTGACGCGCCGGGGTATTCCGCTGGGCCACACGCCCGGTGTGCTGGTGGACGCCACGGCGGACACCGCCTTCGCCCTGCTGCTGGCCGCCGCGCGGCGCGTGGCCGAGGCGGACCGCTTCGTGCGCGACGGGCAGTGGCGGCCGGAGCGGCCCTGGACCCCGGATTTCTTTCTCGGCAGGGACGTCGCCGGCGCCACGCTGGGCATTGTCGGCCTGGGCGCCATCGGCCGGGCGGTGGCCCGCCGCGCCGCCGGGTTCGGCATGCGCGTACTGGGCTGGAACCGCACACCGCGGGAGGTCCCCGGGGTGGAATCCGTGGCGCTGGAAGAATTGCTGCACGCCAGTGATTTCGTCAGTGTGCACGTCGCGCTGGTGCAGGAGACGCGCGGCCTGCTGGACGCCCGGCGCATCGGGCAGATGAAGCCCGGCGCGGTGCTCGTCAATACCGCCCGCGGCGGCATCGTGGACGAGGACGCGCTGGCCGCCGCGCTGGACAGCGGCCACCTGTACGCGGCCGGCCTGGATGTCTATGCGACAGAGCCGCTGCCGCCACAAAGCCCGCTGCTGGGCCATCCGCGCCTGGTGCTGGCGCCGCATATCGGCAGCGCCACGCCGCGCACCCGCGCCGCCATGGTGACGCGGGCGGTGGACAATGCGCTGGCAGCGTTGCGCGGCGAGGCCATGCCCTTCTGCGTCAATCCCGAGGTGTACGCCTAGCCCCGTCCAAAGTGTAATTATCACCAGTGATTTGGTGACAGCACTTTGCTAGCATTTGAAATATAACCATAAGTTATTTCTAGGCAAGGTGATGATTTCCAGGAAGCTGATTCGTACCGACCTCAACCTGCTGGTGGCCCTGCAAATCCTGCTGGAGGAGCGCAACGTCACCCGCGCCGCCGAGCGCCTGTCCGTGTCGCAGCCGGCGCTGTCGAAGACCCTGCAAAAGCTGCGTGACTCCTTCGAGGACGAGTTGTTCACGCGCACCGCCCACGGCCTGGTGCCGACTCCGCGCGCCGAGGAACTGGGCAGGGAGCTGCCCGGGCTGCTGGAGACGGTGGAACACGTGCTGGGCGACGTGGAATTCAGCCCCGACACCTACGCGGGCTGCTTCAAGCTGCTGATGCCGCCGATCCTGTGCGAATCGCTGCTGCCCAACCTGATGGCCGAGCTGGCGCAGGAGGCGCCGAATGTGCAGATCATCATGGCGGAAGTGCCCCCGGACTACCAGGACCAGCTGAAGAAAGGCGAGGCCGACTTCGCCGCGTTCGTCGCGCTGGAGACCGAGCGCGATATCCTGGCGGAGCCGATCGCCGCGATCGCGCCGCGCTGCTACATGCGCGTCGACCATCCGCTGGCCGACAAGGAGATGAGCCTGCAGGAATTTCTCGATTATCCGCACCTGCGCCTCTACCTGCCCGGACTGACGCGGGAAAATACCAGCATGGTGGACGACGTCCTCGGCCAGTACGGCGTGCACAGGTCCATCGTGCTGGAAACCACGCAGTTTTCCTCGGCGGTTGGCGTGCTCACCCGCACCGATTCCCTGCTGGTAGCCAATGCCGGCTTCCAGGAGGGCGGCTTGTACCGCGAGCGCATCGTCGGTCACGAGATGCCCGCGGAACTCAAGCGCATGATCCGCAACACGAACAGCGGCAACCGCGGCAAGATGTCGCTGATGCG
>JAWVYG010000333.1:0-4437 GCA_033722815.1 Halioglobus sp. | reverse complement strand
GGCCCGGGTGCGGCGTCGCCGGTGCCGCCACGCGTGCCGGGCGCCAGCAGTGCGCCCAGCCAGGACGCGAGTGCGGCGAAGCGTTCCTGCACCGGCGGCGCGGGCGCGGAGGTTTGTTCCATGACGACCACGGCCACCGTGTCCTCGCCGCGGCGCAGTGTGCGCGCCGCCACGTGGTGGCCGCTAGCGCGGGCCAGTTGCGCCAGCGCCTCGCGGCCCGGCTGCGCATCGCCCTGCGGCCCGGCCCAGTCCACCGGGTCGCCGCCGGCCCGTGTCTCCTCGACCACGGCAAGGAACTGCTGCGCCAGCACGCTGCGCGTATCCGCGCCGGAACTGTCCGAGATACCCAGCGCGATGTCGCCGGCGTCGCGCACCAGGCCCACGGCGGCCCGGTCCAGCCCGAGTTTCTGCGCCAGCAGCGAGGCGCCGAGGGTGGCGAGCACCTCCGGGTCGCGCGTCGCCAGCAGCGGGCCTATATCCGCGGCCTGCAGCGGCGCTGCCTGTGTACCGCCGCCTGCCGCGCCCGCGCGCAGCAGGTGCAGCCAGGCGCCGCCCCACTGCAGCAGCTGCTGCACCGCGCCCTGGCGCTCGGCGCCGGCCGCCAGGTTTACCGCCACTACACCCAGTGCCTGCCCCTCCCATGCCAGCGGCATCGCCAGCAGCAGTTCGGGGGTGTCCTGGTCCTGGCGCGAACTGCTCACCGGCGCCTGCCGCTGCGCGGCCATGTCGGCGGCGCTGCGCAGTTCGGTGGAGGGTGGAGAGGAGGGGGGCCAGTGGGTCGCGGCGGCGACACCGTTGTCGTCGGCAGCGGGCAGGAACAGGCCGGCGCGCACCTCGGGCAGCATCTGGCACAACAGGTCCAGCCAGTCCTGCGTCACGGCATCAGTCAATTGTCACTAGCCCCGTCCCCACGTGGGTTTGCCAGAGTATGCCACGGCGACGGGTCTTTTTCCCGCGGCGCGCCAGCGCAGAACGCTGGGGTGTCCGGTCGGGCGGCGATGAGCGATGAGCGATGGTCGCTGCGTCAGCTTTCCCGCGGCTGCGGCTTGTTCGCCGGGCGGCCGTGTTCGCTGATATCCACCACGGTCTGTGAGCGCGACTGCTGCCGCTGCGCCTGCAGTACCTCGGTCATCTGCTCGGCCGGCACCGGGCGGCCGAAGTAGTAGCCCTGGGCCACGTCGCAGTCGAGGTCCCGCAGCAGGGCGTGCTGCGCCTGGGTCTCGATGCCCTCTGCGACCACGCGGATGTTCAGCGCGTGGGCCATGGCGATCGCCGCGTGGTTCAGCTGCAGCGCCTTCGGGTCGGTGTCGATGTCCCGGATGAAGCTGCGATCGATCTTGATCACGCCGAAGGGATACTGGCGCAGGTAGCTCAGCGACGAGTAGCCGGTACCGAAGTCGTCCATCACCAGCTCGATACCGAGTTTCTTCAGGTCGGCCAGCGCCTGGTCGATGTGGATGTAGTCGCTCAGCAGCACGCCCTCGGTGATCTCCAGCTCCAGCGCGCCGCTCGGCACGCCGGCCTCGTGCAGCAGGCGCGAGATGGTGTTGACCAGGTCGGGGTCGCGGAACTGCCGCGGCGACAGGTTGACCGCGATGCGGAACTCCGCGGCCAGCTCGTCGCGCCACTGGCGCGTCATCTCCAGCGCCTTGCCCAGCACGAAGTGCCCGATGGGGACGATCATGCCCATCTGCTCCGCCACCGGGATGAATTCGTCCGGCGGCACCTGTCCCAGCGTCTCGTTGTGCCAACGCAGTAGCGCCTCGGCACCGACGATCCTGTTGCTGGTGAGATCCACCTTCTGCTGGAACACGAGGCTGAACTCGCCGCGGTCCAGGGCGCCGCCCAACTGGTCCTCCAGCGCGAGCTGGCGCGAGGCCTTGCGGTTCATCGACTCGTCGTAATAGGTGTAGGTATTGCGGCCGGCCTCCTTGGAGTGGTACATCGCCGAGTCGGCCTTGCGGATCAGCTCCAGCCGGTCGTGGTCGTCGTCGGGGTAGATGCTGATGCCGATACTGGCGGTAAGGGCCAGCTCCTTGCCGTCGAGCATGAACACCTCGTTGATCCTCGCGATCAGCTTTTCCGCGATGGAACGCACCTCGTCGGTGCCCTCGATGCCGCCCGCCAGCACCACGAACTCGTCGCCGCCCAGGCGACCCACGGTATCGCCGGCGCGCACCGAGCCGACGATACGCTGCGCGTATTCCACCAGCAGCCGGTCGGCGTTGAGGTGACCGAGCATGTCGTTGATCTTCTTGAAGTAGTCCAGGTCGATGAACAGCACCGCCACGCGGGTGTTGTTGCGCTTCGCGTCGCTGATCATCTGCTGCAGGCGGTCGATGGCCAGGAAGCGGTTGGGCAGGTTGGTCAGCGAGTCGTAGTGCGCCTGGTACTCGATCTTCTTCTCCGCGCCGATCTGTGTCTGGATGATGCGGCGGATCGAGCCGAAGCTGCGCTGCGCCACCAGTACCGCTACCAGCAGCAGCACCAGCATGGTGAAATAGTAGACCCTGTCCTGCAGCATCTCCTTGCTGTGCAGCGCTTCCAGCTCTTGTTCGCGCGTGATCGAGTGCAGTCGCGTCAGCTGCTCGAGGCTGACCAGCATTGAACTGGTGAGCGCCATCAGCTTGGTATCGCCGCCCTTCGGACCAAGCTGTTCGAAGCCCTGCGCCAGCTGTGACGCCTGCCGGGCCAGCTTCTTGCTCAGCGCGTCGAACCTCCGGTCGTCGTACTGTCGCTCCAGCGCGAGGCCGCGGCCGATGGAGTCGTTGACGATGTGGTAGATCAGCGGCAGCTGGTTGCCGATCGGCGTCAGTGGCTGCGCGCCGCCGGCCTGCGCGTCGTCCGCGCGCCTGTTCTGTCCCTCGGCGTGCTGCACCTGTATGCCGCGCAGCTCTTCCATCGCGCGCAGGTAGTGCGAGATCGCGACCATGTGGTAGTCGTTGATGTCGTTGCGGACGTCATCCACTGACATGTGCGACCAGATGTTGTAACCCCCGGCGACCACGAACAGCGTGGTGAGGATCAACACCAGTTCGTATACCTGGCGGTGGATGTCCCGCGCCCAGGAATTCCTGTGTTCCAGCTTCATTGCCCTGATCCCGGCAGCGCGCCGCTGCCGGCTGCGATCTCGCCCAGCATCGCGAAGTCGTTTTGTCCCGCCGGCAGTAACACCTGCGCGCCGAGGCTCGCCAGTATATCCTGATCGTGCGCCTTGTCGGGGTCCAGTTGCAGGAACGCATTGCGCAGGCTGGTTTTCAGCTTGCCGTCCAGGTCGGGCTGTACCGCCCACACATAGTTCGGATAGGGCGGCGTGCGCCAGAGTACCTGCAGCTCGTCGCGGCCGAGACTGCCTTCGTCGACCATGCGCTGCACGAAGGCGGCGCTGACGGCGCCGATATCGTAGCGCCCGTCGAGCACCATGGCCACGGTCTCGTCGTGGGCGCCGGAGTAGCCGACGGCGGAGAAAAACGTCTCCGGTTCGATATCCCATTGCCGCTGCAGGAAGTGGCGCGGCATCAGGTGGCCCGAGGTGGACAACTTGTTGCCGAACAGGAGCCGCTTGCCCTGTACGGAGGAGCGTTGCGTTACCGACAGCTCGGGCCTGGCGATGAACCACGTGGTGAAGCGGGTATCCAGTTCGCGCATCACCAGCGCCTGCGCCCCGGTCTCCGCCTGCGCCTGCACGAAGGTCAGGCCGCCCATGTAGGCCAGGTCGATCTCCCGCGCGCTGAACATGCGCACGATGTCCGCGTAGTCATCGGGGATGAGCAGCGTGGTGCGGATGCCGGTATGCGCCGCCAGGTGATCCAGCAGCGGCTCGAACTTGCGCCGCAGCGCGCTCGGGTCGCGGTCGGGCAGTACGCCAATACGCAGCAGTGTCGTCTGCGGGGGCTGCGTGACGGACTGGTAATAGGAGACCGCCCACCCCGTGGCGACTATGACAAGTGCCAGCAGGAGCAGGTAGGTCCTGACATTGGTTTGGGCGCGCCCTGTTGCAGTCACGGCTAGGCCAGCGTCTCCGGTCGTCGTTCGTCTGTTGCGCTGTTATCCACAGGGTTAGCGGCAGCCGTGGCGCAACGCTTTAAGCAAAAGCGGCGCAGTTGGTCTATTTTTGGCAAAAAATACGCAATTTCGCCCCTATTTGGCGCAAATCCGGCGCAATTGGGAGCGGTGGGAGCCCCCGCGGGGCGTTTTGCAGCGGGCCGCGCCCCGACATCTGTTAAGCTCGTGCCTGTCCCGCCCGGCAACCCGGCGGGGCAGGGACTTCGAACCGGGCTGGCGTGCGCCGATGCTGCTGAAAAACACGAGATTGTCCTTTCGCCTGTGGCTGGCTCGCCTGCTGCTGCGCTGGGGCCGCCACGAGGGTGCCCAGATCGTCTACGTCAGTATCCTCAACGCCTTTCCCGACGAGCGCAGGGTGGCGTTCGCCAATGC
>JAWVYG010000332.1:0-4443 GCA_033722815.1 Halioglobus sp. | reverse complement strand
GCCGCGCTCGGTCAGCCGGATTTCCTTGGCCCGCTTGTCCCCGCTGTCGATGTCGCGGGCGATATAGCCCAGGCGCTCCAGTTCCTTGAGCATCTTGCCCATGGCCTGCTGGGTAACCTGTGCGCGTTCCGCCAGCTCCGTAACACGCACCGCGCCCATGCCGAGGTTGCCAAACACGGAGCTGTGGGATGGACGGATGTCGGTGTAGCCGCGCGCGGCCAGTCCCGCAAAGATGCGGCGTTCGAAGTCGCGGTAGAATTCACGCAGTAACCGCGACAGGTTGTTGGACAGCTGGGCAGCAACCTCGCGATTTCTCTCGGCTGTACTCTTGTCTTCAATCACACCAGTACACCATTTGCGGTATCACAATCATTTTAGCACCAAAGCATGCAATTTTTATACTTCCACGCACCATTGTGGTGCCCTATTGAGACAATTTGCCAGCAGCGCCAGTTCCGCTAGACTAGCGCGTTTTTCCCGGGGCGAGATGCTTTGGCCAAGATCATCACCTGCAATACCAACGGCATTCGCGCGGCAGCGCGCAAGGGTTTCTTCGACTGGCTGGCGCACCAGGATGCGGACATCGTCTGCATCCAGGAGACCAAGGCGCAGGTGGAGCAGCTCTCGGATCCCGTGTTTCGCCCCGAGGGCTACCACTGCTACTACAACGATGCCGAGAAGAAGGGCTACAGCGGCACTGCGATCTACAGCCGCGTGAAACCGAAAAAAGTCCTCACGACACTGGGCTGGGAGCCGCTGGATTCCGAGGGCCGCTACATCCAGGCGGACTACCGGGGTCTCAGCGTGATATCGCTCTACCTGCCTTCCGGTTCCAGCAGCGACGAGGCGCAGGCGCGCAAGTACCGTTTCATGGACAGCTTCATGCAGCACCTGCGGGCGCTGCGGCGCAAGCGCAGGGAGTTCATCATCTGCGCGGACTGGAATATCTGTCACCGCAACATCGACCTGAAAAACTGGCGTAGCAACCAGAAGAACTCCGGGTTCCTGCCGGACGAACGTGCCTGGCTGGACGTGCTGTACGACGAGGTGGGCTACGTGGACTCGTTCCGCGTGGTCAACGAGGAGCCCGAGCAGTACACGTGGTGGTCCAACCGCGGACAGGCCTGGGCGAAGAACGTGGGGTGGCGGCTGGACTACCAGGTCGTCACGCCGAGGCTGGTTGAGAGCATTCGCGGGGCGGCGATCTACAAGGACGAGCGGTTCTCCGACCACGCGCCGCAGATCATGGAGTACGACCTGGACATCGAGGCCTGAGGCGCCCGGCCACAATTGCTAGGCCCGGGGAAAACCTGTACATTAGCCGCGCTTTCACCGGCAACCATTCAACCAGCGAACGCGGAAGCCAGCCATGAGTCTGTTTATTGCCAGCGCCCACGCACAGGCGGCGGGACCCCAACCCCAGGGCGGGGAGATGTTCCAGATCCTCTTCCTCGTCGGCCTCTTCGTGCTGTTCTATTTCATCGCCATCCGGCCCCAGCGCAAGCGGCAGAAGGAGCACGCCGAGATGGTGGCGGCGCTCAACAAGGGTGACGAGGTCGTGACCAGCTCGGGCATCCTCGGCAAGGTCACCGCGCTGGACGACAACTACATGGTGCTCAACGTCGCCAACAACGTCGAGATGAAGTTCCAGCGCGTGCACCTGCACGCGGTGCTGCCCAAGGGCACCCTCAAGTCCATCGGCTAGGGATGTCGCTGGACTATCCACGCAGGATACCGCTGGCGCAAACGCCAACCCCACTGCAGTTTCTCGAGCGCGCCACCGATCGCTGGGGTCACGGGCACCGCCTGTGGATCAAGCGCGACGACCTCACCGGCTGCACCCTGAGTGGCAACAAGGTACGTAAACTGGAGTTTATTGCCGCCCACGCCGTCGATACCGGCTGCGACACGCTGATCACCTGTGGCGGCCTGCAGAGCAACCACTGCCGCGCCACGGCGTTCGCCGGCGCGCAGCTCGGCCTCCATGTCCACCTGCTGCTGCGTGGCGTCGCCCCCGAGGACGCCGAGGGCAACCTGCTGCTGGACCAGCTGGCCGGCGCGACGGTGAGCTGCTACCCGAAAGCGCAATACGTGGCGGAGATTGGCAAGCTGTTCACCCACTGGCAATCCCACTACGAGGCGCAGGGGCGCCGCGCGCTGGCCATCCCCACGGGCGGCAGCGACGGTATCGGCGTCTGGGGGTACATCGCGGCCTGCGAGGAACTGGCTTCACAGTTCGCCGCCAACGGCATAGACGATGCGCACATCGTGACCGCGACGGGCTCCGGCGGTACCCAGGCCGGCCTGACGGCCGGGGCGCAGCTCCACGACCTGGCCGCTACCGTTTGGGGTGTGAACGTATGCGACGATGAAGACTACTTCCTGCACAAGGTCGCCGCGGATATCGCGGACCTGCGCCAGCGCTACCCCCAGGTGCCTGAACTGGATGTGCGGCCGCGCGTACTCGACGGCTACGTCGGGAGGGGCTATGCGGTAGCCGATGCGCCGGTATTCGAACGCATCGCGGAGCTTGCCCGCCTGGAGGGTATCCTGCTCGACCCGGTCTATACCGGCAAGGCATTCTGCGGCATGCTGGCAGAAATCGAGGCCGGGCGCTTTACGGGTACGCGGGATATCGTCTTCGTGCACACCGGTGGCATCTTCGGCGTATTTCCCCAGCGCGCGGGCTTCGATCTCTGACGCACCGTATCCTTAATCACCGGGCCGTTTTGCGATGACTGAACTGATAACGACGATCAACGGCTGGGCCTGGGGCCCGGCCATGCTCGTACTGTTGCTGGGTACCGGACTGTACCTGAGTGCCGGGCTGCGCCTCATGACAGTGCGCCGCATAGGTACGAGTTTCCGCCTGCTGCTACGCGGCAGTGCCGGGCGCGGCGAGGGCGATATCTCACCCTTCAGCGCACTGATGACGTCGCTGTCGGCCACTATCGGTACGGGCAACATCGGTGGGGTCGCGGTGGCCATCGCCGTCGGCGGTCCCGGCGCGCTGTTCTGGATGTGGATGACCGCCCTGGTGGGCATGGCGACCAAGTACGCCGAGGCCGTATGTGCCGTGCACTTTCGCGAGCGGGACGAGCAGGGCCACTACTCAGGCGGCCCGATGTACTACATCAAGAACGGCCTGCACCGGCGCTGGCACTGGCTCGCTGTCGCCTTCGCAATTTTCGGCGGGCTCGCCGGTTTCGGCCTGGCCAACACGGTGCAGTCGAACTCGGTGTCACAGGTGCTGCATACCGAATTCGCCATACCGCCGCTGGCGACCGGCCTGGTGTTGATGGCGCTGGTGGCCGCGGTGGTCCTCGGCGGGATCCGCCGAATTGCCAGCGTCGCCAGTTACCTGGTGCCCTTCATGGCGGTTGCCTACGTCCTGCTGGCACTGTTCGTCATCGCACTCAACCTGGACAAGGTGCCGGGCGCCTTCGCCACCATCCTCCACAGCGCCTTCAACCCGGTCGCCGCCACCGGTGGTTTCGCGGGCGCCGCGGTGTGGATAGCCCTGCAGCAGGGCGTGGCGCGCGGCATTTTCTCCAACGAGGCCGGCCTGGGCAGCGCGCCCATCGCGCACGCCGCGGCAAAGACGGAGCAGCCGGTGGAGCAGGGCATGATCGCCATGCTCGGCACCTTCATCGATACGCTGGTGGTCTGCACCATGACGGGGCTGGTCATCGTCATCATGGACGTCTGGCCCAGTGGCATCAGCGGACCGGCGCTGACCACCATGGCGTTCGCCAACGCGTTTCCAGGCGGCGAGTACATCGTCACCGCGGGCCTGTGCCTGTTCGCGTTCACCACCATGCTGGGCTGGTCCTTTTACGGCGAGCGCTGCGTGGTCTTCCTGTTCGGTGCCAGGGCTATCCTGCCGTTTCGCATACTGTGGGTGCTCGCCGTCCCGGTAGGCACGGTAGTGGAGCTGAACCTGATCTGGCTGATCGCGGACACGCTCAACGCCTTCATGGCCATTCCCAACCTTGTGGCCCTGCTGCTCCTCGGCCCGCTGGTATTTCGCCTCACGCACGAATACCAGGCACGCAGCGAAGGCGGCGGCGAACAGGAGGCGGCCCGGAAGTGAGTGAGTTGCTGCGCGATGTCGACGCCTGTGTCGATCGCATTATCGCCGCCGTTGGCAATGACCTCGTAATCGCCTCGCCGCTGGGGCTGGGCAAACCCGTCCAGCTGCTGAACGCCATTTACCACCGCGTCGCCGCCGATCCGGCGCTGTCCATGCACCTGATCACCGCGCTGTGTCTCGAGGTGCCGCGCCCCGGCAGTGACCTGGAGGCGCGCCTGGCGGACCCCATCATGGAACGCCTGTTCCGCGATTACGAAGAGCTCGCCTTCATGGCGCCACTGCGCAGCGCAGAGCTGCCGGACAACGTCAGGATCAGCGAGTTCTACGTCCGGGCGGGCTCGGTGGTCGGC
>JAWVYG010000331.1:0-4449 GCA_033722815.1 Halioglobus sp. | reverse complement strand
GCCGCGTCGGCGGGCATGGCCTCGGCCATATCGTCGGCGACGTCATCGACCAGCGCGTCGGCCGTATCGTCCGCCATCGCCGCGGGGTCGGCGGCGGCCTGGCTCTGCGCCTCGGCCAGGGCGGCCTGCAGGGCGGCGATCTGCTCGTCCTTCAGGTCGACGATTCGCTCCAGCGTGCCCACCCGGTCTTCCATGGCGGCCAGGCGTCCCTGGGCATCGGCGCGCTCCATCTCGCTGCGGTCGAGGTCGTCCTCCAGCTCCGTCAGCTCGGACTCACGCTTGGCAACGGCGGCATCCGCCGGCGGCGGCGCCTCTTCGTCCTCGGAGTCCACGGCGATGCGCAGTGACGGTCCGCGGGCAGCGCGCTCGGCGTCGCGACCCTCGCGCCAGGCAGCGTTCTGTTCACGCACCTCGGTCAGCGCCGCTTCGAGGTCGGCCGAACTGATGTCATCGGCAGTGGGCAGGTAGATGATGTAACCCGCCTTTACCCGGTTGATGTTGTTGTTGATGAATGCGTCGGGATTGAGGCGCTGGATGTCGAGCATCGTCTGGTGCACGGAAGTGCCCGCCGGTTTGGCGCGCGATGCGATGGTCCAGAGCGTGTCGTCACGCTTGATCATGTAGCGCGCGCCGGCCGCGGGAGATCCCGCCGCTTCGGCGTTGAAGTCCCGCTCGGGCATCTCGCCCGGGCCGAGGGTCGACTTCTTGCGAACGTCGACGCGGGTGCCTTTACCGGCTACTGCGTCCTTTTTTTTTGCCGGCGCGGGGATGCCCTCGACCTCTTCGACGCGCTGGCTGGCGGATACCACCGGGGTGGCAGTGGAGAACGCCGGCGGGTCGATCAGTACGGTGTATTCGCGCAGCAGGCGCCCGGAGGGCCAGCGCGCCTCGATGATGAAGTCGAGGTAGGGCTCGATAACGGGATCGTCGGTGGTCATGACGATGCGGGCCTTGCCGCCATCATCCTTGATCACCTCGAATTCGATGCTGGTAAGGAAGAAGGCGCGATCGATACCCAGCCGCTTGAAATCCTCCCTCGTGCCGAGGCGGACCTTGATTTCGTCCTCGTGCATGCCCGCCGTGTTCAGCAGGTCAACACTGGCCTTGAGCGGCTCGTTGAGAAAGGATTGAAGTTTCAGCTCTCCAAGGCCCAACGCCAGTGCAGAACTGGCCTGCAGGCAGCCTAAGGAAAACACCACGGCAGCAAACTTACGTCCCATAACCGCCCCTTATTATTTTACCGTCTAATGGTCTGCCCCGCCTTCCCTCAAGGCGGGGGCAATCACTCGGGAAACGGCGGAAAGCGCACCTGAAACCAGCCCCAACGGGCGCCAATACCGGCTCTTAAGCGACTAAAACCACTGGTGCAATAACGCACACGGAGCCCCGAATAACACCCCAAGTATCCGGGAACGGGGGGCATTAATCAAGGTAAGTCGACACCAAGCTCTCGGCAATTTGCACACTATTTAGCGCCGCGCCCTTGCGCACGTTATCCGACACCACCCACATGTCCAGGCCCCTCGGGTGAGAGATGTCCTCGCGGATGCGGCCGACAAAAACCGGGTCCGTGCCGGCAGATTCCGTCACCGCCGTGGGGTAACCGCCGTCCGCATGCTCGTCGATCACGGTAACGCCGGGCGCCTGCTCCAGCAGCGCCCGGGCCTCAGCTGCGGATATCTTGTCCACCGTCTCGATATGCAGGGCCTCGGAGTGGCCATAAAACACCGGGATGCGCACACACGTGGGGTTCACCTGGATGCTCTCGTCGCCGAAGATCTTGCGCGTCTCCCACACCATCTTCATCTCTTCCCTGGTGTAGCCATTGTCCTGGAAGGTGTCGATATGGGGCAGCGCGTTGAACGCGATCTGCTTCGGGTAGACCTCGCACTCGACGGCCTTGCCATTGAGCAGTCTGGCGGTCTGGCCGGCGAGTTCCTCGATGGCCTCCTTGCCGGTACCCGACACCGCCTGGTAGGTCGCGACGTTAATGCGCTCGATCCCCACGGCGTCGTAGATGGGCTTCAGCGCCACCAGCATCTGGATGGTCGAACAGTTGGGGTTGGCGATGATATTGCGCCCGGCATACCCCGCCAGCGCCTCGGCATTGACCTCGGGAATGACCAGCGGGATGTCCGGCTCCTGGCGGAAATGGGAGGTGTTGTCCACCACCACGCAGCCGGCCGCGGCCGCCTGTGGCGCATACTCCTCGGAGATGCCGCCCCCGGCGGAGAACAGGCCGATCTGCACGCGCGAGAAATCGAACTCCGCGAGGTCCGTCACGGTCACCGACTTGCCGTGGAACATGATGCTCTTGCCCGCCGAACGGCTGCTCGCGAGGGCAAAGAGCTCGCGCACGGGAAAATTGCGCTGTTCGAGAATCTCGATCATCGCCTCGCCGACGGCGCCGGTGGCGCCGACCACGGCTACATCGTACTCACTGCTCATCTGTCTGCTCCTGTCAGCCGTGCCGGGCGTCCTGGCCCAGGGCGCCGAACAGCCAGGGGGACTGTTCCTTCCAGCGCGCCTCGAAGGCGCTGATGGCGTCCGCCGACTCCAGCGTCAGGCCGATGTCATCCAGGCCGTTCAGCAGGCAGTGCCGGCGAAAGGCGTCCACCTCGAAGGCAATGTCCCGGCCGTCGGGCGTCTGTACCACCTGCCGCTCAAGGTCCACGGTCAGCTGATAGCCTTCCTGCGCATACATCTGCTGGAACAGCTGCTCCACCACGGCCTCGTCCAGCACGATGGGCAGGATGCCGTTCTTGAAGCAGTTATTGTAGAAGATGTCGGCGAAACTCGGCGCGATGATGCAGCGGAAGCCGTAGTCGTCCAGGGCCCAGGGCGCGTGTTCGCGGCTCGAGCCGCAGCCGAAGTTTTCCCGCGCCAGCAGTATGCTGGCGCCCTGGTAGCGCTCGAAGTTGAGCGGGAACTCGTCGTTCACGGGGCGCCCGCTGCAGTCCTGGCCGGGCTCGCCCTGGTCCAGGTAGCGCAGCTCGTCGAACAGGTTGGGACCGAAGCCGCTGCGCTTGATCGACTTGAGGAACTGCTTGGGAATGATCAGGTCGGTATCGACGTTGGCGCGGTCCATCGGCGCCGCGATGCCCTGTACTACAGTGAAACTCTTCATTGTCCTGTCCTCCTACCAGTCGCGCACGTCGACGAATTTGCCGCTGATCGCCGCGGCGGCCGCCATCGCGGGACTCACCAGGTGGGTGCGCCCGCCGAAGCCCTGGCGGCCCTCGAAGTTGCGGTTGGAGGTGGATGCACAGTGCTCCCCCGCCCCCAGCTTGTCCGAGTTCATCGCCAGGCACATGGAGCAGCCGGGTTCGCGCCACTCCAGGCCGGCAGCGGTGAATACCTCGTGCAGTCCCTCTGCCTCGGCCTGCTCCTTCACCGCGCCGGAGCCTGGCACCACCATGGCCAGCTTCACGGTGTCGGCCACCTGCCTGCCCTTGACCACCTCGGCCGCGGCGCGCAGGTCCTCGATCCTGGAATTGGTGCAGGAGCCGATAAACACCTTGTCGAGCTGAATGTCGGTGATGCGCTGGCCGCCGTCGAGCCCCATGTATTCCAGGGCGCGCGTCACTGCATCCCGTTCGGTGCCCGCGTCCATCTGCGCCGGGTCGGGAATAACGCCGTCCACCGGCAACACCATCTCCGGCGATGTGCCCCAGGTCACCTGCGGCTTGATGTCCTCGCCGCGCAGTTCGACCACGAGGTCGAAGGTGGCGTCCGCGTCGCTGTGCAGGTCGCGCCAGGATTCGACGGCGCGGTCCCACATGTCGCCGCTCGGCGCGTAGGTGCGGCCCTCGACGTAGTCGATGGTGACCTCGTCCACGGCGATAAGGCCGGCCCGTGCGCCCGCCTCGATGGCCATGTTGCAGACCGTCATGCGCCCTTCCATGCTCAGGCTGCGGATGACCTCACCGCCAAACTCGATGGCGTATCCGGTGCCGCCGGCCGTGCCGATTTCGCCGATGATCGCCAGCACCACGTCCTTGGCCGTGACGCCGGCCTGCAGCTGGCCATCGACCCGCACCAGCATGTTCTTCATCTTCTGCTGCACCAGGCACTGGGTTGCCAGCACGTGCTCGACCTCGGAGGTGCCGATGCCGTGGGCCAGCGCCCCCAGCGCGCCATGGGTGGAGGTGTGCGAATCGCCGCAGACGATCGTCATGCCGGGCAGGGTCGCGCCCTGCTCCGGGCCGACCACGTGCACGATGCCCTGGCGCTGGTCGTTGATCTCGAACTCGAAGATGTCGAACTCCTTGCAGTTGTCGTCCAGCGTCTGCACCTGCAGGCGCGACACCGGGTCGACGATCCCGGCGATACCGCCGGCGCGCTCGTCCTTCACCGTCGGCACGTTGTGGTCGGGGACCGCCAGGTTGGCATCTGGCCGCCAGGGTCGACGACCGCCCGCAGCGTGCGGACGAAGGCCTTGCGGTTCTC
>JAWVYG010000330.1:0-4452 GCA_033722815.1 Halioglobus sp. | reverse complement strand
TATCGTTGGGGGATTAAACAATCGCCGGCCAGTCACTCAACCGTGGGCGCGGCGCCAGAATAACAACACCCTCATCCCGGCCGGAGGTGCCCTCATGCCATTGAAGACAAGAACAATCGCCCTGTTTCTCTCCCTGCTGCTCTACCCGGCGACGGCGTTTACGCTTGTCGTCGACAAGGATGTCGCCTATGGGCTGCCCAAGAACACAATCGTTGAGATAGTGATAGATGAAGAAACCAGCGCCGTGGCGGAAACGGACGATGACGGCAAGGCAGTATTCCTCTTTACCGACGGCGGTGACCGGGATGACGACGACAACACGTTCGACATACCCGCGGGGACAGAGGGTACATTCGAGCTGCGCGACGTAAAGACCGGGAAGAAACTCGATGACCTGAAGATCAGCGGTGGCGTGATAACGGTGGCGTCCCTCGTGGCGCCGGCCGGCGCGGCAATGCCCGCGTCGAACAACCGCACCCTGGTGGAGTTCGGCGTGATCAACGTGTACGACGACAGCCTGAAGCAGGGCACCGCGGATGGTGCGCGCGCGGCGGTAATGGACGGCTACACGATCTCCAAGCAGCGGGCCGATGACGATGCCGGGGGCATCGCGGCGGCGGTCACCTACTCACACTCGCTTGCGGGCAACTGGAACATGCAGGGCGCGCTGGCCGTGGAAACCAGCTTCCGGGCGGCGTTCCTGGAAGATACCAAGGGCATATTCTGGGCATCCGTGCCGGGACAGACCCTGAGTTCCAGCGGTGAGCGTGATACCAGGCTGTTTGGATTCCACGTGGGTCCCGCCTACACGGTCGTGGACAACGTGACCCTGATCGCCACTGTCGGGTATGACTGGTACGATACCGAGACCTCCACGAGCATCTTTCGCGTGCAGGATGGCGCCGTGTTCAGTGAAGACAGTCAGAGCAGTACCGACGGGACCACCACGTTTTCCTTCGGCGCGCGCTACGCCTGCGACGACTGGTTCGCCAGGCTCGCCTACACCATATCGACCGATAACATAGACAAGGACAAGCCCGAGTCCCTGATGGTCACCCTCGGCCGCGCGTTCTGAGTCACCCTGCGGCACAGCCCGCGCACTGCGCGGGTTAGCCCCCGGCCGCGTCGACGCGGTATTTCTGCAGCGCCGGCGCCAGGCGCGTAAAACCCTTGTACCTCGCAAGCGCCGCGGGTGCTGCATCGATCGCATCGAGCAGTGCCGGCATGGCGCCGTCTGTCCCTTGCAGCAGCGCCAGCGGGTGCAGGTACACACGGATGGTGAACACGATGGCACCGCTCACCGGCAGCCGGCGCAGGGTCTGCCGTTCCACCCTGTAATACAGCGGTGTGGACGCCTGCACTTCCACCGCGGTTTGCCCGCGGTCGCACAGCGCGTCGCCCGCCTGCAGCGACCAGTTGAATCGCTCCACCGGGTGGTCGGGCTTGAGGTGGTGCAGGAAGCGGTCTACCCTCGGCGTCAGCGCCGCGTCGAAGCCGGGTATCGTGGCGTGAATCTCCGCCAGCGGCCGCCCGAACTTCTCCTCCAGCAGCCAGCTGCTCGGGCTGCACAGGCTCGCCGCGGCGAGGCGGTACTCCCCGTCGATCTCCTGCATGATGACCAGGTCGTCCGCTAACCAAAGGGAGGCAGTCCACAGTGCCTCGTCGCCCGCGGTGGGCAGCACCAGGCCCGACGGGATGAACACCAGCTCTTCGCCAGTCCGCCGATACAGTGCCGCCTGCTCGTCGACAAGGTGTGCCAACAGGGCATCGCGTGTTTCGCGTTGCGCGTCCCCCGAGCAGGGCAGGGCGTTATAGACCCTGCGCCCCAGCTCGGCGCGCTGCCGTTGTTTGTGCGCGTGGTAGTCGGGCAGGTCACTGTCGGTTTCGATCCAGCGCGCGGCCTGCAGCGGCCGCAGGCCCATGTGCAGTATCCCCGGCTCGGACACGTGCGGCAGGTAGCGCGGCTCGGTGTTGTTGAACAGCACGTTGCTGCAACCGGTCAGAGAATGAAGCCGACCACGCAGCCGGTCATGCAGGTGGCCAGCAGGCCGGACCAGATCGAGCGCGGTGCGAGGCGCAGGATGTCAGCGGAGCGCTCCGGGCACAGGGCGGTCATACCGCCGATCATGATGCCCAGGCTGCCGAAGTTGGCGAAGCCGCACAGGGCGTAGGTGAGTACCAGGCGGGTGCGCTCGCTCAGCGCATCCGCAGGCAGCTCGGCCAGCTGCAGGAACGCCACCAGTTCGTTGATGAAGACCTTGGTGGCGAGGAACTCCGCCGCCAGCGCGCACTCGTCCCAGGGGATGCCGATAAGCCAGGCCAGCGGGGTGAGCAGCGTGCCGAACACTGCAACCAGCGTCAGTGGCTCGCCACCCGTCGGCACCAGGCCCAGCAGCGCGTCGGCCAGGTACACGAGGGCAACGAAGACGATCAGCATGCCGATGATGTTGGCCAGCAGGCGTAGTCCCTCCGCCGTTCCCTTGACCAGTGCATCCATGCTGCCGGCGTAGGGATTGTCGATGGCGGGCAGGCCGCGCGCGGCGTCCGTGTCGCCCGGTACCATGATCGCCGCCAGCATGATGGCGGCCGGCGCGCTGATCAGCGAGGCGACGATGAGGTGGCTCAGCGCCCCCGGTATCGCGTCGCCGAGTATGCCCGCGTAGAGGCCGAGTACCGTGCCCGCCACGGTGGCCATGCCGCAGCTCATGACGATAAACAGGTCGGCCGCTGGCATGGTCCGCAGGTGCGGCTTGATCAGCAGCGGCGCTTCCACCATGCCCACGAAAATGGAGCTGGCCGCGCCCATGCTGACTGCGCCGCTGAGCCCCATGGCCCTGTCCAGCAACCTCGCCAGCAGCGAAATGACGGCCGGGATGATGCGCCAGTGCCACAGCAGTGCGCTCAGCGCCGCGAACACCACCACGAGCGGCAGCGCACGGAACGCCAGCACGAAGCTGTGCTCGGGCGCGGTCACCTCGAAGGGCGCGGCGCCGCCGCCGAGAAAGCCAAACACCATCGCGGTGCCCTGCAGCGTGGCGGCCTCGATCAGCAGGATGGCCCTGTTCAGCAGCAGCAACAGGGCCTGCAGCGCGGGTACCTTGAGGAACAGCGCGGCCAGCACAAACTGCGCCAGCAGGCCGCTGACGACCAGGCGCAGCGGCAGGCGCCGCCGGTCGGCACTGCACAGCCAGGCCAGAAACAGTATGCCGGGTAGGCCGAGCAGGGCCTGGGCCATTGCGTTGCTCCTCGAGGGCGAGCATTGACGTTAGAGGAGGCCCGGGGAAATGTCTACCGGCGCCCGATGCGCGCCGCCCGCGGCAGGTTTGATTAAGTGAACGTGCTGTTTATCTTTTTTACCATCGCTTGTTGGCGGGCGACGCGTGGTCCATGCTGGTGTTCTACCCATCCGCCGAGGCCCGACGATGCTTTCGAAATTCGACGATTACCCGATCCACCAGACCGCGGAGCCGTTGTTCCACACGGCGACCAGCGACCGTTTTGTTTACGACCGTTACTGGTACAACGCCCACGCCGCCGATGGCAGCTTCTACTTCGGCGTCGCCATGTGCCGCTATGCCAACCTCGGCATTCTCGACTGCAGTCTCAGCCTGGTGATCGACGGGCACCAGTACGCCTTCCACGGCTCGCGGCGCGCGCCGCAAGAGCCCACCGATACCACGGTCGGGCCCTTCGCGTTGCAGATTCTCGAGCCGATGGGCCGTCACCGCGTCGTGATCGATTCGAATGAGACCGGCATCGAGTGCGATCTGGTGTTCACGCCGCGCAGCGCCTGTATCGAGGAAGGGCGCCAGACCCTGCGCAACGAGCGCCACATCGTGATGGACGCCACCCGCCTGGACCAGTTCGGTTTCTGGTCCGGCTGGATTCGTTACGACGGCAAGGAGCTGCAGGTCGATGGCGGCACGACCTTCGGCCTGAAAGACCGCTCCTGGGGTGTGCGACCGGTGGGTGACCCGTACGGTGGCGGCGCGCCCCTGGACGCGTTCCAGGCGCTGCATTTCTGCTGGGCGCCGATCCACTGGGAGGACGAGTGCAGCCTGGCCGGGTGGTTCGAGGACGCCTCGGGCCACCAGTGGCACACCGACCAGGGCTTCCTGCCCCACTACGACTCGCAGGAGGCAATACCGGGAACCAATGATCCCGCCGCCCGTACCTGGCAGGGCAGGGTGGACCACGACATTAGTATGGTACCCGGAACGCGCCGCGCCGGGTCCGCGGTGATTACCATGCACGATCGGACGGGCGAGGAGCTGGAGATCACCCTGGAGCCCGGCCTGGTGCACCGGATGAAAGGGCTGGGCTACCAGCATCCCGAGTGGGGCCACGGCAAGTGGCACGGCGAGCTGGTCATCGCCGGCGAGAGCTGGAAGGAAGCGGACCTCGATCCGCTGGCGCTGGAGAACATACACATCCAGCAGGTCGTCACGGCCC
>JAWVYG010000329.1:0-4457 GCA_033722815.1 Halioglobus sp. | reverse complement strand
CCTATCCGTTCGTAACGAGCTCCAACACGACCGCCGGCGGCACGGCGACAGGGTCCGGCTTCGGCCCGCTGTACCTGGACTACGTGCTCGGCATTACCAAGGCCTATACCACCCGGGTCGGTTCGGGGCCCTTCCCGACCGAGCTGTTCGACGAGACCGGCGAACACCTGGCTTCCCGCGGTCACGAGTTCGGCGCCACGACCGGCCGGCCCCGGCGCTGCGGCTGGTTCGACGCCGTCGCGCTGCGCAACGCGGTCAACATCAACTCGGTCAGCGGGCTCTGCCTGACCAAGCTCGACGTGCTCGACGGGCTGGAGAGCATACAGATCTGCGTCGGTTATACCGATGACCAGGGCAGCCCGGTGCCCAATCCCGTGGATTCGGATGATTATGCTGGCCTGGTCCCGCGCTATGAAGAGGTGCCGGGCTGGAGTGAGTCGACCCTCGGTGCGAAATCCCTCGAGGAGCTGCCGCAGCAGGCGCGCGATTACATCGCCCGTATCGAGGAGGTGGTGGGCGCGCCCATCGACATTATTTCCACGGGGCCGGACAGGGTCGATACGATCATTTTGAGACACCCTTTTGGGAACTGATCGACACTTCTACCCGCATTTTGGCCAATTGAGTTTCCCGGGCCGCCGCTTTTCTCTAGGATAGCTGCAAGAGCTGCGTGAATTATAAACAAGACCAAGTCACATGCACCTGAGAAAACGCATTCTTGTCACTGGCGGCGCCGGCTTCCTCGGTTCGCACCTGTGTCGGCGCCTGGTAGACCAGGGGCACGATGTCATCTGTGCGGACAATTTCTTCACCGGCACCCGCGATAACATCATCGACCTGCTCGCCGAGCCGCACTTTGAACTCATGCGGCATGACGTGACGTTCCCGCTGTATGTGGAGGTCGACGAGATCTACAATCTCGCCTGCCCGGCATCGCCCATCCACTACCAGCACGATCCCGTGCAGACGACCAAGACCAGCGTGCACGGCGCCATCAACATGCTCGGGCTGGCCAAGCGCACCGGTGCGAAAATTTTCCAGGCTTCCACCAGCGAGGTGTATGGCGATCCGAAGGTTCACCCGCAGCCGGAATCCTACTGGGGACATGTCAACCCGGTGGGAGAGAGGTCATGCTATGACGAGGGCAAGCGCTGCGCCGAAACCCTGTTCTTCGACTATTACCGCCAACACCAGCTGCCGATCAAGGTTGGCCGCATCTTCAATACCTACGGGCCCAACATGCACCCCAACGACGGCCGCGTGGTGTCCAACTTCATCATGCAGGCCCTGCAGGACCAGGACATAACCCTGTTCGGCGACGGCATGCAGACCCGGTCTTTCTGCTATGTCGACGACCTGATCGGCGCCTTCATCGCTTTGATGGAAACCGGCCCCGATGTAACCGGCCCCATCAACCTTGGCAACCCGAACGAGTTCACCATCAAGGAGCTCGCGGAGAAGGTAGTGGAGCTCACCAACTCAAAATCGCAACTGGTCTACCGCCCCTTGCCCAGTGATGACCCGATGCAGCGCCAGCCCGATATTGCGCAGGCCCGATCGGTGCTGGGCTGGGAGCCCCGGATACAGTTGGAGGAAGGCCTGAAGCATACGATCGGTTACTTTGAAGCGTTGCTTGCTGCTGCCCCCTAGCGCCCCACGCAGGCATAGCTGAAGCCGGCGTTTTCGACGATATCGCGCTCGTAGACATTCCTCAGGTCCAGGAACGCGTTGCCGCGCATCATTGACCGGAGCTTGGGCAGGTCCATCCCGCGGTATTGGTTCCATTCCGTCAACAGCACGATCGCATCGGCACCGTCCGCGGCGGCGTAGATGTCTTCGACGTAATCAATGCCCTGTGGCAGCAGTGCCGCGGCTTCACGTGCACCTTGCGGGTCGTGGGCGCGCAAGACCGCGCCTTTTTCCAGCAGTGCCGGCAGGATCGTCAGTGCGGGCGCCTCGCGCATGTCGTCGGTTTCCGGCTTGAACGTCAGCCCCAGCACGGCGATAACCTTGCCCGCGACCTTGCCCGCCAGCGCGTCCTTGATCTTGGCGATCATGCGCATCTTCTGGGCCGCGTTGACCTCGACAACCGATTCGACGATACGGCTTGAGCTGCCGGCCTCCTGCGCCATGCGGATCAGCGCCTGGGTATCCTTGGGGAAACAGGAGCCGCCGAAGCCCGGGCCCGCGTGAAGGAATTTCTTGCCGATGCGCCCGTCCAGTCCCATACCGCGGGCGACCGCGTGCACGTCGCCGCCGGTCTTCTCGCACAGCTCCGCAATCTCGTTGATGAAGCTGATCTTGGTCGCGAGAAACGCGTTGGCGGCGTACTTGGTGATCTCGGCGCTTTCCAGGTCGGTGACCAGGATGGGCGCCTCGATCAGGTTGAGCGGACGGTACAGCTCCCGCAACACCTGCTCGGCGCGCGCATTCTCGACGCCGATGACAACGCGGTCCGGCCGCATGAAGTCGCTGATGGCCGAGCCCTCGCGCAGGAACTCGGGGTTTGACGCCACGTCGAAGTCCGCCTCGGGATTGGTCTGCTCGATGATGCGCTTCACTTCCCTGGCGGTGCCCACGGGCACCGTGGACTTGTCGACGATGACGGTATAGCCCCTGAGGTGCCCCGCGATCTGCTGCGCCGCCGCGTAGACATACTTCAGGTCGGCGTGGCCGTCGCCGCGGCGCGAGGGTGTGCCGACCGCTATGAATACCAGGTCGGCCGCGCCGATGGCCTGGTCGAAGCGGGTACTGAAAGCGAGGCGCCCCGCGGCGCTGTTGCGCGCCACCACCTCGTGCAGGCCGGGCTCGTAGATGGGTATCTCGCCCTTCTCCAGTGCGCTGATTCTCGGTGCATCGACATCGAGACAGGTGACATGGGCACCGAACTCGGCGAAGCATGCGCCGGACACCAGTCCGACATAGCCGGCCCCGATCATTACCACGTTCATTGCACTGCTCCGCGGGCATACTCCCGGTACCAGTCAACAAACCTCGCCACACCCTGTTCTATGGGGGTGTCCGGGCGGTAGCCGACCGCCTCCGCCAGGTCATCGATATCCGCAAACGTTGCTTGCACGTCGCCAGGTTGCATAGGCAGTAGTTCCCTCCGGGCCTGTAATCCCGTCGCCGTCTCGATGGCGGCGATAAACTGGTCGAGGCTTACCGGGTTATTGTTACCGATATTGTACAGCCGGTAGGGGGCGCTGCTGCTGCCGGGATCGGGCTCGGCGGGATCCCAGTGCGGATTGGCACTCGCGGGTCGGTCGATCACCCTGGCCACGCCCTCGACGATGTCGTCTATGTAGGTGAAGTCGCGCTGCATTTTGCCCCTGTTGTAGACCTTGATCGGTTCGCCGGCCAGTATCGCCCGCGTAAACAGGAACAGCGCCATGTCCGGCCGGCCCCAGGGTCCGTAAACGGTGAAGAAGCGCAGCCCCGTCGTCGGGATACCATACAGGTGCGAGTAGGTGTGGGCCATCAGCTCGTTCGCCTTCTTGGTCGCCGCGTACAGCGAGATGGGGTGGTCGACGTTATCGTGCACCGAGAATGGCATACTGGCGTTCATGCCGTACACCGAGCTGGAGCTGGCATAGACCAGGTGGCCGGTAGCGTGGGCGCGGCAGCACTCGAGGATATTGGTGAAGCCGACGATGTTGCTGTCGATATAGGCGCGCGGGTTCTCCAGTGAATAGCGCACGCCCGCCTGGGCGGCCAGGTTGACGACCGCGTCGAAGTCTTCGGCGGCGAATACCTTCTCGATGGCTGTGCGGTCTTCCAGGTCGGCGCGAATGAAACTGAACTCACTGGCGTCCTCCAGCTGCCGCAGGCGCGCGAGTTTCAGCTCGACCTCGTAGTAGTCGTTCAGGTTGTCCAGGCCGGTAACCTGATCGCCGCGTGCCAGCAGCTTCCGGCACAGGTGGTAGCCTATGAAGCCTGCGGCCCCGGTAACAAGAATACGCATAGGTGTGGATTCTACTACCGCATGCGGGCGTAAATCAGTGGTTTGCTGTGCATTTTGTCACGAAACGGGCGTATACAGCGCGGCGCTTGCGGTTTCGGGCGTAGTATCGGAAGTCTATTTCGCTATACTGGCGCTGGCATCGGGAAAGGAGTTCGGTTTTCCATGACGGGGACGATTCTCGTTACGGGCGGCGCGGGGTATATCGGCAGTCACGCTTGTATCGCGCTGCGGCAGGCGGGCCATGGCATTGTCGTGTTGGACAACCTGTGTAACGCCAGTGCCGTGTCCCTGGAGCGGGCCGGCGATATCTGCGGCGAGCCCATTGAACTGGTCGAGGGCGATATTCGCGATGGCGCGCTGCTGGACGAGTTGTTCCGATCCCACGACATCGCGGCGGTGATGCACTTCGCCGGGCTGAAGGCCGTCGGCGAGTCGGTCGAGATGCCGCTCACCTACTACGACAACAACGTGACAGGCTCCCTGGCCCTGCTTG
>JAWVYG010000328.1:0-4475 GCA_033722815.1 Halioglobus sp. | reverse complement strand
CCAGCGAGTCGACGATCCTGCCGAAACGATACTCGGGTCCAAGGCTGAAGCCGTTGCTGAAGGGCGCCGGTACATCCAGGAACAGCGTCGGTCGCTCCAATGCCAGGAAGTCGAACGCGATGGACGACCAGTCGCAGATCAGCATGTCCGCGGCGAGCAGCACCGCCTCGCTGTCCGGATAATCCCGCTGCGAGCAGTAGGCGACCCCGCCGATCTCGCTGTCACCCGGGCGGCTGTTCTGGTGGGCGCGAACGACCAGCGTGGCGCCGTGTGCGCTGCATGCGGCGCCGAGCCGGCCGAGGAACTGCGCTTCGCCGCTGTCGAAGGGGAAGATATTCCTGCCCTTGTTGTCCTGCTCCCAGGTCGGTGCGAACAACACCACCGGCGCGTCGGGTGGCAGGCCGAGATCGCGCCGCGCCTGCGCCGGGTCGATATCGCGGCGAAACAGCTGGTCGGTGCGCGCGTAGCCCAGGCTGAGCACCTGCTCCGGCCGAAAGCCGAACCTGTCTTCGTAGAGCGATTTGAGCAGTGGCGAGCTGACCCAGGTTTCGTCGTAGCGGTGCTGCAGTTTGAAGTCGCCGGGAACAAACCCCTTGAACGGGATGCCGTGCCAGACGTCGACGAACCTGATGTCGGTGCAGCGAAGCAGGGGCGACATCAGGTGCAGGCCGTGATCGGTCACCATGGTGTGCGTACGCATCAGCACCAGCATATCGCGCAGTCGATGGCAGCGCAGCACGTTGATGCCCTGTGCCTCGAGTGCCCGCGCGTGCTCCGGGTCAAGGGACAGGTAGTACATTTCGCCGGTGCGCGGCGATTCGGCCCAGGCGTGGTAGAGTGCCTTCAGGTTGCCGCAGAACTGGTGGCCATATAATACGGTGGCGTTCCTGTCGCCGCGTCTGGACACTGTGCGGCCGACGATGGCCGCCAGCGTCCAGGCCAGCTGCAGCACCAGCAGCAGCCAGTGGGAGGGCCGGCTGGCGTCGATCTTCATGCGTCCAGTCTGACCAGCTCGTCGACGATGATGGTCGATGGCGACTCGGTGAAGCTATGCGGCGGGACGACGAAGTCCCCCGGATTGTCCACCACGCGCATCACCTCTTCCACCTGATAGTTGCTGATCACCGCGTTCTGTCCCAGGCCTTCGTGACGCTCCGTCGCGGAGCGCATAATGATGCAGGGCTTGCCCATGTAGTGGCATTCCTCCTGGTTGCTGCCGCCATCGGTGATGACGAACAAGGCGTTCTTGGTCAGGCTCATGAACTGGAAATAGCTGTACCGCGGCCGCAGTTCGATGCCCGGGTTGTCTTCCAGTTGCTGCAGCAACCCGAACTCCGCCAGTTTCTTTTCCGTCGGCTTGTGCAGGATGAACAGCAGCGGCACACGGGTACTGACCTGCGCCAGTACCTGCACGATCTGCTCGAAGCGGTTGCGCGAGAAGATATTCTCGAAACGGTGAATGGAGACCAGGCCGAATTCGCCCGCCGGAATTTCCACGTCGGCCTCTGCCACCGCGCGCTCGCTCAGGCGCAGCGCATCGAGCAGCGTGTTGTGCCGGGTATCCACCTTGATGCCGCGGTAGCGTTCCAGGTTGGACAGCGCCCATTGCCCCGGTGCGAAATAGATGTTGGAGAGACGAAACGTCAGCAGTCGCGTCAGTTCCTCGGGGAATGGGTGAAACCACTTGAAGGAACGCAGCCCCGACTCCACGTGCGCAGAGCGCAGCCCGCAAAGCCGCGCCAGCAGCGATCCCAGCAGCGTGGAGAACGTGTCGCCGTGGTTCAGCACGATGCCGTCGCGGTCGCCCTGCCATACCTCCTGCCGGTGCCTGATGGTGTAGAAGACGATGCGCAGTATCCAGAAGAACATCTGCACCAGGCCGGTGATATCCCTGCCGCGGTACAGCGTGACGTCTGGATCCTTGATGCCGAAATCCGCACGGATGTTGGCTACCGTGGCCTGGTGCTGGCCGCTGAAGACGAAGTTGTAGGGGATGTCGCGGTTTTGCAGCTCCACCATCACCGGAGCCATCTTGATCAGTTGTGCCTTGGTGCCTATGAAAACATGAATCATGCGGATTCAGCGATGCAACTCCGCGGGTGTTCCGACCCTGATGGTTGACGGGCCCGGCTGCTCGCCGGGTAGCCCCGTTTCGCGGATGCTGCGCACGATGCCCGCAGCGTCCAGCCCGGTCCATTCGCGCTGCTCCTGGGGGCTGCCGTGTTCGACGAATTCGTCCGGGATGCCCAGGTTCAGTACCGGGACACTGACCTGGTGTCTGGCGAGTACCTCGTTGACGCCCGAGCCGGCGCCCCCGGCCACGGCGTTCTCCTCCAGCGTCACCAGCAGCGCGTACTCCCGGGCCAGCTGCAGCACCATGGCCTCGTCGAGGGGTTTCACCCAGCGCATATCGACGACGGTGGCGTCCAGTGTGTCGGCTGCGCTCATAGCCTCGGATAGCAGGGCGCCGAAATTGAGTAGGGCGACCCCGCTGCCGGAGCGCACCGCCTGCGCCCTGCCGATTTCCCAGGCCTGCATCTCCTGCTGGATGTCGGCGTTCGGTCCGGTTCCCCTGGGGTAGCGTATTGCCGCGGGTCCCTCGTGCAGGAACGCGGTGTAGAGCATTTGCCGACAGGCGTTCTCATCTGCGGGCGCACCGACGACGAGGTTTGGCACGCAGCGCAGGTAGCTAAGGTCGAAGGCGCCGTGGTGGGTGGGGCCGTCCTGGCCCACCAGTCCGGCGCGATCAATGCCGAAGGTGACGTCGAGGTTTTGCAGCGCGATATCGTGAATGAGCTGGTCGTAGCCGCGCTGCAGGAAGGTCGAGTAGATGGCGACAACGGGCTTGAGCCCGTCGCAGGCCATGCCCGCCGCCAGGGTGAGCGCGTGTTGCTCGGCGATCGCCACGTCGTAGTAGCGATCGGCAAAGCGACGGGCGAAGTCAACCATGCCCGAGCCCTCGCACATGGCCGGCGTAATGCCGACCAGCCGCTGGTCCCGCTCGGCCATGTCGCACAGCCAGGCGCCGAACACGTCCTGGTACTTGGGGCCGGTTGGCTTTACCGGCACCGGCGCCGGCTGGGCCTTCTTGGGCCGGTCTTCGAGCTTGTTGATTGCGTGGTAGCCCACGGGATCGGCTTCCGCGGGCTGGAACCCCTTGCCCTTCATCGTGCGGATGTGCAGGAACTGGGGGCCCTCCAGGTCTTTCATATTCTCCAGCGTGTTGACCAGGCCCGGCAGGTCGTGCCCGTCCAGCGGACCGATGTAGTGGAAGCCCAGTTCCTCGAACATCGTCCCCGGCGCCACCATACCCTTCATGTGTTCCTCGGTGCGTTTGGCGAGCTCCCAGGCGGGGCGGATTTTCTCCAGCACCTTCTTGGAGCCCTTGCGCATGGCGATGTAGGTCTTGCTCGCCCAGATTTTCGCGAAGTAGGTAGCCAGGCCGCCGGTGTTGTGCCCGATGGACATCTGGTTGTCGTTCAGGATCACCAGCATATTGGGACGCTCGTGTCCGGCGTGTGCCAGCGCCTCGATCGCCATACCGCCCGTAATCGCGCCGTCCCCGATAACGGCGATCACCTTGCGCTCGATGCCCTGTTGCCGCGCCGCGAGCGCCATGCCCATCGCGGCGGAAATACTGGTGGAAGAGTGTCCCACGCCGAAGGTGTCGTACTCGCTCTCGGCGCGCTTGGGGAACCCGGCCAGGCCGCCGGCCTGGCGCATCGTCTGCATGAGCTGCCTGCGCCCGGTGAGTATCTTGTGCGGATAGGTCTGGTGGCCGACATCCCACACGATGCGATCATCCGGCGTGTTGTAGACATGGTGCAGGGCCACGGTCAGTTCCACGACCCCGAGGCCGGCGCCGAAGTGCCCGCCGGTGCGTCCCACACTGTACAGCAGGTACGCGCGCAGTTCCTCCGCCAGCGCAAGGAGCTCCGGCGTGTCCAGTTCGCGCGCGCTCAGACCCTGTTCCAGTCGGTCCAGCAGCGGCGTGTTGGGAGGAGATACGGGAATTTCGGAAAACATAGCGGCATTCTAACCCTTTTTCATCGAAAAGTGGGCCGCCGCCGATGGTGCTAGGCGGAGCTGTCCTTGAAGCGGTGAATCTGCCGGCGCTGCTTTTTTGTCGGCCTGCTGGCGGGGCGTTCGACCATGCCGCCGGCCGCCTTGCGGGCCAGCGCCGCCGCCTCCCTGCCGGCGATGCTGTCGGCGGTTTCCTCGTAGAGTTGTCGCGCCTCGGGGGCGCCGCGGCGCTGGTCGCTGAGACCGCGCACCACGACGGTCTTTTCATCCCAGCCCTGGCGAATCTGCAGTTGGTCGCCGACCGAGATCTCCCGCGACACTTTCACCCGCTGGCCGGCCAGGTGCACCTTGCCGCCTTCGATGGCGGCCTTGGCAAGGCTGCGCGTCTTGAAAAAACGCGCCGCCCACAGCCACTTGTCCAGGCGCAGCTTGTCCATCTGGCTTCCCGTACT
>JAWVYG010000327.1:0-4486 GCA_033722815.1 Halioglobus sp. | reverse complement strand
TCGATGACGTCGCCGACGAGATGGCCGAGGCCATGCCCGCCGACGCGGCGGACGAACTCGCCGAGGATGTGATGCAGGACGTGGCCGAAGAGCCCGAGGCTCCCGCGGTGATGGAGCAGCCGGTGGCCGAAAAGCCCGCGGCCAAGCCCCCCGCCCCCGCCCCGGAGAAGTCCGGCGGCATCATGGATTACCTCTGGTACATCGTTGGCGCCGCGGTGCTGGCGCTGTTGGCACTGCTGTTCCTGCGCCGTCGCGGCGGCGATGACGACGATTACGACGCTGATGCCGACGACGTGTTCTCCGACGTGCAACTGGGTGACCAGAACCTCGATGTCGAGGAGGCGGTCGACAGCAGTGCGGGCGACACTGCCGTCACCGCCTTTGGCACGGGAGCCGCCGCTGCCGCAGCGTCCGGTTACAGCGAGCGCGGTCACGATGCCTACGCGGACGACGTCGAGGCGGCCGATGCGCTGGCCGAGGCGGATATCTACATCGCCTACGGGCGTCACCGCCAGGCAGTGGAGCTGCTGAACAACGCACTCGCCAACGAGCCGAACAACCCCGTCTACCGCCTGAAGCTGATGGAAATCCACACCGAGCTGAACGAGCGTGCCGAAGCCTCCGAGCAGATGCACCAGCTGCGCAGCATCGGCGACCAGGACAGCATCGCAAGGGCGGAAGAGTTGATGGCGAGTTTCGATGCCGCGCGCGCCGCACCGGAGGCGCCGCAGCCCGCGGCCGACGCGCCGGCGCCGGGCGATGAGCCGGGTCTCGCACCCAACCCGCTGCTGGCCGAGGATTCCGGTGAGATGGACACTGAGTTCAGCGGCCTGGCCATCGAGGGTTCCGAGGAAGACGCCGACCTGGACCTGTCCGAGGACTTCACCGACGATGAGGAAGACGAGCTCGTGATTGCGGCGGACTCGAACGGCATGTCCACCAAGCTGGACCTCGCCCGGGCCTACATCGATATGGGTGACGACGACGGGGCGCGCCAGATCCTCGAAGAGGTGGTTGCCGAGGGCAGTGACGAATTGAAGAGCGAGGCGCAACAGCTGCTGGACCGCATTGGCTAGCGGCTTTTTCTCCAACGACCCACTTCCCGCAGAGGCGAGAATCGCCTGCCGAGTCGAGTACGACGGGACTGCCTACAGCGGCTGGCAGTCCCAGCCCGACGAACACGTCAGCACTGTCCAGGACCGCGTCGAGTCCGCGTTTGCCACTATTTGTCAGCAGCCCGTCCGTGTGCACTGTGCCGGTCGTACCGATACCGGCGTGCACGGTCACTGCCAGGTCATCCACTTCGACCCGGGCGTGAGCCGCAGCTGCAAGGCCTGGGTCGTCGGCGCCAATGCCAACCTGCCGCCGGATATTCGCATCCACTGGGCGGTGCCGGTACCGGCAGAATTCCACGCCCGCTTCTCCGCCCTGTCGCGACGCTACTGCTACGTGATCGCCAATACCCCCGTGCGGCCGGCGCTGCTGCTGCACAGGGCGGCGTGGGCGCGGCGCCCGCTGGACGCGGCAGCGATGCACAGTGCAGCGCAGGCGCTGCCGGGCGAGCGCGATTTCAGCGCCTTCCGCGCCGCCTCCTGCCAGTCCGTCAGCCCGATGCGCAATGTCGAGGCGGTCACTGTGCGGCGGCTCGGGGATCTCGTGGTCATAGACATCGCCGCGAACGCTTTCCTGCACCACATGGTGCGCAATATAGCCGGCGCGCTGATGCTGGTGGGCAGCGGCCAGCGCCCCCCGGACTGGATCGCTGATCTGCTCGCGGCAGGGGATCGTACCAAAAGCGCAGATACGGCTGCGGCCGAGGGCCTGTACCTGACCGGCGTGACCTATCCCGGCCATTACGATCTACCGGCGACGCCGGCCGTACCGGCGTTGTTGTGGGCGTTACGGGGCGACTGAGGGAGCCCCCGGCGCCCCTGGCTGTCCAGCCGTCGTGGAGACAATGGCGCGGCTGATCTGCTATGATGCGCGGCTGTTTTTTCGGTGCACAGTGGTATGAACCCGACCCGCATCAAGATGTGCGGCTTCACCCGGCAGGAGGATGCGACGCAGGCGGTTGCGGCCGGCGTCGACGCGATCGGGCTGGTGTTTTACGCGCCGAGCCCGCGCGCCGTAACGGCGGAGCAGGCGGCGCAGATCGCCGCGGTCGTGCCTCCTTTCGTGACCCTGGTCGGGTTGTTCGTGGACAGCGCACCGCAGGATGTCGAGAGCGTGCTGTCGCAGGTGCCCCTCGATCTCCTGCAGTTCCACGGCGACGAATCTCCCGAGTATTGCGCCGCGTTCTGCCGACCCTGGGTGAAGGCGCTGCGCATGCACCCGCAGCTCGACCTGGGCAGTGCGAGTGCGCGTTACCGCGGCGCACGCGGCCTGCTGCTGGATGCCTGGCGTGAGGACGCCCCCGGCGGCACCGGCGAGACCTTCGACTGGGCGCGTATCGGCGACAAGGTGTCGATGCCGCTGGTCCTGGCCGGCGGTCTGCACCCGGGCAACGTGGCGCAGGCGATCGAGGCGGTGCGTCCTGCCGCCGTCGATGTCAGCAGTGGTATCGAGTCCTCCCCGGGTGTGAAAGACGAGGCAAAAATCAGGCGTTTCGTTGCCGCGGTGCGCGGTGCGCCACAGTAGGTGAGTACGAGTATGACTTCGAGAGAAAACCCGCTGGATTACAGCAGTGTGCCCGACGAGCAGGGCCGGTTTGGCATCTATGGCGGCAAGTTTGTGTCGGAGACGCTGATGTCCGCGCTGGCGGAGCTCGAGGCGCTGTACCGGCGCCTGTCGGCGGATCCGGAGTTCCAGGCGGAGCTCGACGATGACCTGGCGCGCTACGTCGGGCGTCCATCGCCGCTCTACGAGGCGCGAAGACTTTCCGCGGAGATCGGCGGGGCGCGCATTTTCCTCAAGCGCGAGGACCTCAATCACACCGGCGCCCACAAGGTGAACAACACCGTGGGCCAGGCGCTGCTGGCCAAGCACATGGGCAAGAAGCGCGTCATAGCGGAAACCGGCGCGGGTCAGCACGGTGTCGCCACCGCGACGATCGCTGCCAGGCTCGGACTCGAGTGCCAGGTCTTCATGGGCGAGGAGGACGTGCGCCGCCAGGCCCTCAATGTCTACCGCATGAAACTGCTGGGCGCCGACGTGGTGCCGGTGACCTCCGGGTCGCGGACGCTGAAGGACGCCATGAACGAGGCGATGCGGGACTGGGTCACCAACGTGGACGATACCTTCTACATCATCGGCACGGTAGCCGGGCCGCATCCCTACCCGCTGCTGGTGCGCGACTTCCAGTGCGTGATCGGCCGCGAGGCGCGCGCCCAGTCACTGCAGCTGACCGGACGCCTGCCGGACGCCCTGGTGGCCTGCGTCGGCGGCGGTTCCAATGCCATCGGGCTGTTTCACCCCTTCCTGCAAGATGACGGTGTCGCCATGTACGGCGTCGAGGCCGGCGGACACGGGCTGGAAACCGGCGAGCACGCCGCGCCGTTGTCAGCCGGCACCCCCGGCGTGCTGCACGGCAACCGCACCTACCTGATGCAGGACGAGGATGGACAGATTCTGCACACGCACTCCGTATCCGCCGGCCTGGACTATCCCGGGGTCGGGCCTGAACACGCCTGGCTCAAGGACATAGGGCGGGTCAATTACGTGACGGCGAACGATGACGAGGCGCTGAAGTCGTTCCACCGGCTGACCCGCGTGGAGGGCATCATGCCCGCGCTGGAGAGCAGCCACGCGGTTGCCTACGCGGAGCGGCTCGCGGCGCAGTTGAGCCCCGAGCAGACCATCATCGTCAACCTGTCCGGCCGGGGCGACAAGGACATCCACACCGTCGCCGAACTCGACGGCATTTCTTTCTGATACGCCCGGGGGAGGCACAGTGAGTCGAATCGCCCAACGCTTCGAGCAGTTGGCCCGCGAGGGTCGCAAGGCGCTGATCACCTACGTCGTCGCCGGCGATCCCTCGCCCGCGGTGACGGTGCCGCTGCTGCACGGCCTGGTCGCGGCGGGTGCGGACGTGCTGGAACTCGGTGTGCCCTTCTCCGACCCGATGGCGGAGGGGCCGGTCATCCAGGCCGGGCACGAGCGGGCCCTCGAGAACGGTGTCTCGCTCGCCGCCGTACTGGACATGGTGCGCGAATTCCGGCGCGACGACCCCGACACCCCGCTGTTGCTGATGGGCTATGCCAACCCGGTTGAGCACATGGGCCACGCGCGCTTTGCCGAGCGCGCCGCCGAGGCCGGTGTGGACGCGCTGCTGACCGTCGATATCCCGCCGGAGGAAGTGGAGGGGCTGAAGGCGGAGCTGGACCGGTTCGACATGGACAACATACTGCTGGTGGCTCCGACCACTCCCGAGACGCGCGTGGCGCAGATCGCCGCCGCGGCGAGCGGTTTCGTGTACTACGTCTCCCTGAAGGGCGTCACCGGCGCCGGCCACCTGGATACCGACGAGGTGGCGCGACGCGTGGCAAAG
>JAWVYG010000326.1:0-4511 GCA_033722815.1 Halioglobus sp. | reverse complement strand
CTTCTGCAGGTCGCGCAGCTGCTCACTGCTCTGCAGCAGGCGCTGCACCAGGTAGCTGCCGTTGAAGCGGGTGGCGTCGCGCAGGCGCACGTAGCCCTGGTCCTCGAGTATCGAGCGCACCTGGTAATAGAAAACGCCCGCGACGAAAATGATCGGGATGACAACGGTGACTGTAAACAAAACCTGCACACGCCGCAGCACCGTCTTGCGCCCGGTACTGGCGTCTACGGTCAACGGTCCGTTCTCAGTAGTCTGCCGCGACACCGATGAAAGCTCCGTTGTTGGCCCGCACAATATCGTCCAGGCTCAGCTGGGTATTGTCACTGATATCGGTCTTCGCGGTGAGTATCTGCTCCTTCTTCAGGCGCCCCCGGCAGGCCGGCAAGGCAATGCCCACCGTCACGCCCAGGATCGCCAGCACGATCAGTGTCTCCAGCAGCGTAAAGCCGCAGGAAACTGACGCGCCGGCCGGCGCGACATACGCGTGTTTCCGCTGAAATTCCCTTACTGGCATCGGATCACTTGTTGTTTTTTTATGCACGCGGCGGATCGGTGTATCTTCGAAAAGCGCCCCCTGGCATTTCTCGCCGCAACTACGAAACCTGTCCGCCTATTGTCGCCAAAAAGGCGCCTGCGACTTAGCGTTAATGGCGGAAAAGTAGAGAAAACCACGCCAGCGGCAGGGTAATGTGACCTGTATCACAAACCCGGTGCGCCCCGTTTGCCTGTTGTGAATTTGCCGCCGGGGAGGCACGTCGACGGTCGCCAGTCGGGTACGCCCGATGCATGCGCCACGCTGGACGGAATTGCGCATTTTTTCGACGCCAGAAGTGATAGCGACGGCCCTCGAATGCGGCTACCGTGGAGCCTGACACCGCCAGGAATGCACTGACACCATGAACACAGCAAGCGCAGCCGGCGACGCACCCGAACTCCAGGCACTGATCGGCAGGCGCAAAGGCCCCTACCTCGGCTACAACCCCGTCAGCCGCGTGCAGATCTGGCAGTGGTGCTCCGCCATGGGCGACCGCAATCCCCTCTACCTCGACGAGGTCTACCAGCGCGAGGCCGGCTTCGACGGCGCCGTGGCGCCCCCGGCGATGATGCAGATGTGGACCATGCGCGATGTCGACATGCGCTACGCGCCGGGCTCATCCGCGGAGCGTCCCTACGAGATCATGGACGTTCTGTCCGCGGCGGGTTACCCGGGCAATGTCGCCGTGAGCTACGACCTGCACTTCCACCGCCTGCTGCGGGAGGGCGACCGCGCGCACCACTACAACACCATCGCTTCCATCAGCGGCCTGAAGACGACGGCCCTCGGAGAGGGCTACTTCTTCGTCGAGCATGCGCAGTTTTACGACCAGCAAGAGACGCTGTTTGCCGAGGCCTTCATCACCTATTTCCAGTATGCACCCGCGCAGGGCGAAGAGGCGGCACACAAACGGGACCTCTCGGCGGAGGACCCGCCCTCTGCAGAGGGCAATTGGCAGCCGGACTTCAAAGACGTACTGCGCGCGGATATCGAAGCCGGTACGGCCTTGCCGGAGCTGGCCATCCCCATCACGCACAAGCTCATCGTGGCCGGGGCGGTGGCCAGCCAGGACTTCATCGACGTCCACCACAACGCGCCGGCCGCGCGCGCCGCGGCGATGCCCGACATCTTCATGAATATTCTTACCACCTGCGGGTTGTGCGCCCGCTACCTGACGGATTGGGCCGGACCCGGCAGCCGACTGACGAGATTACAGTTACAATTGCTCGCGCCCAACACGCCGGGCGACACCATGCTCTTGCAGGGTACAGTGAAAGACATCGCGGCCGGCGGCGACCCGCTGGTCGCCGACGTGGAGTTCGCAGGCCGCAACAGCCGCGGCTACCACGTTACGGGCTCGGCCGCGGTGAAGCTGGCCGGCTGAACAACATCTCATCGAGGGAACAGTCTCATGACAACACAGCGTTACGCGGGAAAAGTCGCCATCGTCACCGGCGGCAGCATGGGCATCGGCCGCGCCACCGTACTGCAACTGGCCGGGGAAGGCGCTCACGTGGTGGCCTGCGCCCGCCGCCAGCCGCGCCTGGATGAACTCGCCGCGGAAGTCGCACGGGCCGGCGGTAGTTTTCGCGGTGTCGCCCTGGATGTCGCGGACATCGACGCGTTCGCTGCGCTGATCGCGGACACGGCTGCCGAACACGGGCGCCTGGACCTGCTGGTCAACAACGCGCCCTCGGTTATCGGGGGGATGATCGTGGACCAGGACATCGAACAGTGGCGCGCCAATTTCGGCGTCTGCGTGGAAAGCGTGTTCATCGGCGTGCAGGCGGCCCTGAAGGTGATGCAACCCCAGGGCTCCGGCTCCATCGTCAACATTTCCTCCGTCAGCAGCCTGCGCGCGGGCATGGCCGCGGGCGCCTACTCCGCAGCGAAGGCCGCGGTGAACCAGTTCACCCTGTGCGCCGCCATGGAGGCGGCGCCCTATAACGTGCGCGTGAACGTGGTGGCCCCGGGAGCGGTGATGACGCCGGGACTGGAGGCGTCGACCATGAAGAACAAGGCCATGCAGGACGCCATGGCGGGCGCGATTCCCATGCAGCGCATCGGCACAGCGGAGGAAATGGCCGAGGCCATCTGTTTTCTCGGCTCGGACGCGGCCTCGTTCATCACCGGTGTTATCCTGCCGGTCGATGGCGGCAAGACGCCACAGATGCACATCCCTGATTTCGACCTCACCGCCCTGGACAATCAGAATATCTGACTTGCGGCCCGCCACCGAAGGGCACGGCAACTGGCAGCACATTTCGCGCGGTGCGTCACACTGTGAGCGTCGGGCGCCTCTCGTTTGCCGGGCCTATGTTATAGTCTGGCGCCATTGATAGCCGAAATCCCCAGAGCCCTGCATGAGCGAGTACGTCTACCAGGACAAGGAAGCGACGATGCCCACCCTGTCCGCCATGCTGACCAGCCGCATAGGCGACGGCAGCGGAGACCACGCTGCCGGACTGCTGAATACGATCGAGCTGCTGGCCGCTGCCCGTGGCGAGGGCGCCATGATAGACATCGGCTGTGGACGCGGCCGCATTACCGAGCTCGCGGCTCCGCTGGTGCGCGAGGTGGTCGCCCTGGAGCCCGACCCGGGTCGCTGCAACTGGACCAGGGAGCTGCTCGCCCAGCGGGAAAACGTCACCGTCTTACAGCAGTTCACCCACGAGTATATTGCCGACCACCCGGAAAAGCAGTTCGACCTCACCGTGCTGAGCATGGTGGTGCAGCATTTGTCCACCCACAACGTGGCCGGACTCATGGCGGACGTGGCCGCGCTCACCCGGCCCGGCGGCATTGCGGTCGTATCAACGACGCATGCGCTGGACAAGGCGCGCTGTTTCACTTACCAGCACGTCGAGGAAGCGCGCATTAGCGAGGAGGAGTTCAACGCCTACGCCGATGATCCCCAGAATCATGACAAGGGTCTCCCGGTGCACCGTTTCTCGCGCGAGGAATTCGAAGCTATCGCCCCGGCAGATTTCGAGATGATCCAGTGGTCGCAGTTCTCCTACTACCGCCCTGAATTCCTCGAGCGTTTTGCGCAGGTGCACCGCGTCGAACCGCAGGAGCTTGCCGATCACGGCAACAGCCAACTCATGGTATTGCGCAAGAGGCACTGACCGGCAGACCTCCTCTCTCGCAACACCTCTACCCACTCGGGAATCTACCGGCACAACAAGAACCCGATGCAGGACTTCACGTACAAGGACAACGAGGCGAGCATGCCGGCGCTGTCGGCCATGCTGACCAGCCGCATGGGTGATGGCTCGGGCAATCACGAGGCCGCCCACCTGGACACCGTGCGCCTGCTCATGGCCGCACTGGCGGACGGCTCCCTGCTCGACGTCGGTTGTGGCCAGGGCCGGTTCACTGCCGCCGGCGCGGCCCTGATGCGTGAGGTCGTCGCGCTTGAACCGGACCCGGCACGCTGCAACTGGACGCGCGAACTGGTCGCCGATCGCGAGAACACCACGGTATTGAACCTGTTGGCGACGGAGTTTATCGAGCAACACCCGGGCCGGCAGTTCGACCTGGTCATCCTCAGCATGGTCATCCAGCACCTGGCGACCGACAGCGTCCCGCAACTGCTGGCAGACGTGGCGCGATTGACCACCCCGGGCGGCATGGCCGTGGTGTCCACGACCCACGCACTGGAGAAGGCGCGCTGTTTCTTCCTGCAGCATGCGCCCGAGCAGCATATCGGTGAGGCGGCGTTCAATGACTATGCACGCGACAACCAATCGCTCGACATGGGCCTGCCGGTGCGCCGCTTCTCGCGCTCCGAATTTATCGCCCTCATACCCGACGCGTTCGAGATCGTGCTGTGGAACCAGTTCTCCTACTATCGTCCCGAACAACTGGGGCACTTTGCCCGGCTGCACCGCGTGGCGCCCGATGAGCTGTCCGACGTCGGCAACAGTCAGTACCTGGTACTGAAAAAGCGCGCGGCGCTGGCGGCCTAGACCTG
>JAWVYG010000325.1:0-4512 GCA_033722815.1 Halioglobus sp. | reverse complement strand
GTGCCCCCGCGCGCCGGGTGGGGCACAGGGCACCCCCCACCCCAGGGGTGTGACCCCATGAGCGGCCACCATCTTCGCTACTTCTTGTTCAGGAACTCCATCGCCCGCGCGCGCTGGAAGGTGATGCAGGTGGAGTCTTCGGAAATCTTGTCCAGCGGCACCTGCACCTGCTCGGGGGTGATGTTGGCGTCGTTGGCCGCGCCGCGCAGCGCGTCGAGGTCGAAGTTGTACAGGGCGGCGGCGTTCTCGCCGAGCATCATGCGCACCTCTTTCTCCTCCAGCTCAGAGAAGGCGAAGCGCATGTTCTCGCGCGAGTAGGGGTAGCAGCCCTCGTAGTGGGGATAGTCGTTGCCCCACAGCACGCGATCGACGCCCACGGTGTCGCGTCCCTTCACGTCTGCCACCGAGGGAAAGCTGGCGCCGTACCAGCAGTTGCGCCTGGCGTAGAAGCTCGGCAGCTCTTCCAGGGCCGGGTCGGTGGAGGTATCGATCTCGCCGATGTAGCCGCCCTTCCAGGCCATGTACATCGCGTCCATCTGCTGCATCAGGCGCGGCGCCCAGGCGCTGCCGGACTCGGTGAGGATGTAGCGCAGCTTCGGGAAGCGCTCGAACACGCCGCCCATGATCAGGTTGGTATAACCGCGCTGGATATAGAAAGGCATCTCCATCGCCCACAGGGCCTTGGAGCCGCGGTGCTCGCCGTAGAACGGCGAGCCCTGCCCGGAGTGCTGGTTCATGACCAGGTCGCAGTCCTGTATCGCGGCCCACAGTCGATCGTAAACCGGGCTGTTCAGCGGCTCCAGGTGCGTCTCGGACGGCGACGGCAACGGCAGCAGAACGCCGCCGCGCAAACCGTTGTTCGCAATCCACTGCACGTCTTCCACCGCGTCGTCGACGTTGTTCAGGTGGATCAGGCCGATGCCGGCGCGCTGTGCGGGCGCCTCGGCGCAGAACTCCGCCAGCCAGCGATTGTGTGCGCGCATGCCGGCCAGTTGCAGGCGGTAATTCCCGGGGGACGGTGGCGGCGACACGTGAAACGGATCCGGGTAGAAGGGCGGCACCGTATTGGGGTAAATGACCTCGCCGACGACGCCGTCCCCCTGCAGCTCCGTCAGGCGCAGTTCGGAATTCCAGTTCTTCTCCTTCTTCTTGCTGACGTGCTTGACCGCCGGGCTCTTGTAACTGCCGCGCCAGGCGTCGAACTCGTCGCGGTACTCGGGATCGAGGTAGTCGCGGTAGGCCTGTATAGACGCGCCGGCGTGGGCGTCGGCGGTGATGACGACATAGGGCTCGTTGCTCATGGGCTCACCTCCTGCTGACACGGCAGATCGTTCGGCAGTTCACGCCTTCCGGGCAGCGCGGGCATCCCCGCGACGACGCGGCGCACCGCCAGCCCCGCACTAGGAGGGCTCGGCGTAGAACTGCTGGTAGTACTTGCGAATCGAGTGGATGGGGCCGTCGCCATCACACAGTACGGGATTCTCGTGGAACTTCTTGTGTTCCCAGATCGGTACATCCTGCCCGTGCTGGCGCGTCACCTCGGCGATAAACGCATCGCCGAGCGCCTGCGCGGTAGCGGCGTCGCCATCGAGCACCCTGAAACGAAAGCGGATGATGGACTCGTGCAGTTCCTCATCGATCGGCGTGCCGGTAATCACCAGCAGCGTCTCGCCGATACCCTCGAAGCGGGTGATACCGATACTGCCGCCATGGGACTCGATGTTCACGCTGCCCTTCAGCTCACCATCGGGCGTCGTGAACGTCAGGCCCTGGTAGGCACGCATGATGTGGCCGTCGAACGTGAACGTCTTCTCCGGGATATCGGGCGTGCCGTGCACGTAATGGAAGTGCGGCGAGTCGACGACATTCTCCGCCATCTCCTGTGGGTGGCTGCGCACCTGCGCGGTGTGGTAGACGATGTCCAGCCAGCCTTGCTCGACGGTGAGGTCAGGCACCTCCGGCACCTCCCACTTCGGCTGCTCGCCGTCGGGGTGATACCAGATGAAGATAATGCCGTTCTTCTCGCAGGTCGGGTACGCGTCCAGCCTCGCTCGGGGCGGAATGCGCCTGGCGTAGGGAACCTCGACGCATTCGCCGCTGCCGTCGAAGCGCCAGTAATGAAACGGGCAGCGAATGGAATCGCCGACCACCTCGCCGCCGTAGCCGAGGTGCGCACCCAGGTGCGGGCAGTAAGCGTCCATGACGGCGGCCTCGCCCGACTCGGTCCGAAACAGCACCATGTCGCGGCCAAGGTAGTGAATCGACTGCACCTCCCCCGGCGCCAGGTCTTTCGCCTCGGCCACCCTGAACCACCCGAATGGCATCGGCAGCGGAATTCTGTCACTCATGGAAAAACCTCTGGAAAAAGCACGCGATATCGGGGCTGCAAAAAGTATAGCCGAACTCCCCGGGGCCCTCTATCTTTTTAAGACAAGTGCCTGATGATAACATCGTCTACACTCTTGCAGAGCGGAAATCCCCGTCTTTCAGGCCTCGCAGCCGCCGGTCGCAGGCACACCCAAGGACAGGCAAATGAACAAGCAATGGTTGATGGGCATCGACCTGGGCGGCTCCGGCGTCCGCTGCCTGCTGCTGGACAGCAGCACGCGCAGTACCGTTGAATGTGCGCAGCCCTGGCGTTTCTCCCCGGCGCCCGGGACGTTCGGCACAGGCTTTGACCTCGACCTCGATGAGCTGTGGCGCACCGTCGGCGCGGCTTCGCGCGAAGCACTGCTAAAGGCCGGCATCGAGGGCGGGCAGGTGGCGGCGCTCGCGATCAGCGCCATGCGTTTCAGCACGGTCGTGGTTGACGCGCAGGGCAAGGCCCTGCTTGCCGTACCCAACAGCGACGCCCGCGCGGCCGGCGAGTGCTTCGAGATTGCCGAGCAATACGGCGCAGCACTCGTGCGCGACACCGGCTCCCCCGCCCTGCCCCTGCACGCCAGCGCGCGACTGCGCTGGTTGCAGAACCAGCAACCGGGCTCGCTGGAGAATGTCGCCAGCGTCTACGGCTGCGGCGAGTGGCTGGTGGAACAGCTCACCGGCGTACGCGCCATAGACCCAAGCCAGGGCAGCGCCAGCGGCCTGTTCAGTCTGCACGAAGCCGACTGGGCGTGGGACCTGGTCGACGAGATGGCGCTGCCACGAACCATCTTCCCTCCCGTGGTGACGTCCGGCACTGCGCTGGGCACGCTCACCGCTACCGCGGCGGACCATCTCGGGCTCAGCACAGAGACCGTAGTCGGTATGGGCGGCGGCGATACCCAGTGCAGCCTGCTGGGCGCGGGCACCGTCGAGCGCGGTCAGTGCGCCGTCGTCGCGGGCACCACCGCGCCGGTGCAGGTCGTCGCCGACACGCCGGTGATCGATGACAGCGGCGCGATGATCGCTGCACACCACGTCGTCCCCGGCCGCTGGGTACTGGAGAGCAGCGGCGGCCCCATGGGCTTCTCGATCAGCACCCTCGCCCGGATCCTGTTCCCGGGCTCGACGCAGGCCGAGGCGCAGCTGTTCGCAGAGGCGTCGCGGTCGGAGACGGGCGCCGCCGGCATGCTCTCCACCTTCGGCGCGGACCTGATGAATATGGGGGCGCCGTCGATGCCGATGGGGACGATCACGCTCAGCCACATGGGCTGCAGCGATGATCCCCAACCGCGGCGTCATCTGGCGCGCGCCGTTGTCGAGGGCTGCGCCTGCGCGGTGAAGGCAAACCGGGATCGGCTCGAGGGCCCGCTGGCGGGCACCGCGACGACATTGCAGGCCGATACGCTGACCCTGTGCGGCGGGCTCTCGCGCAGCGATACCTTCGGCCAGGTGCTTGCAGATATCGCGGACCTGGAGATTGCAGTACCCGAGGTATGGCAGACCAGCGCGCTGGGCGCAGCCCTGTGCGCCGGGGTGGCCGCCGGCACCTGGGACGACCTGTCCGCCGCCAGCGCGGCGATCAGCGCGTCGCGGCGCCGTTTCAGCCCGCGCGAGGAGCAGCGCCAGGATTGCGACCAGCTGTACGCCAGCTGGCAGCGCCTGCGCCAGGCGGCCGAGACCGGTACCGACCCGGTGGCCGTCGATCACCTGCTGCCGCGCGTGCTGCGTGAACCGGATACCGGTGCCGGCGCCCACGGCGCCGCCGTCGGTCGCCTCGATGCCCTCGTGACCGCCGCCTTCGGCGACGCATCGCTGGACACGCTGCGCAACCACATGGACGTGGAGTACGCCAGTTTCCGCGAGGCGCACCGGCTGCTCACGGGGCCGGACCTGGTGCGGGAGCTGCAGGGGCGACAGGTGTTCGTCACCGAGGTGGACGTGGTGGATGCCGCCGCACTGAAGGAACTGCCGGACCTGCGGGTGGTGGCCGCATGCCGCGGCGACGCGGTGAACGTGGACGTCGAGGCCTGCACCGCCTTCGGTATCCCGGTGCTGTTCGCACCCGGGCGCAACGCCGTGGCCGTGGCGGACCTGGCGGTGGGCTTCATGATCAGCCTGGCGCGCAAGCTGCCCGATGCCAGCCAGTTC
>JAWVYG010000324.1:0-4516 GCA_033722815.1 Halioglobus sp. | reverse complement strand
TGTCGGCGGTGGTGGTTCCCGAGCCCTCGCGGAATTCCCACTTGGCGATCAGGTCGGTCTCGTGGCGTCCGCCCGTGTTCGCCTCCACGCCGTCTGCGCCAAGCACCTGCGCGGTGCTGGTCAGCAGGGCGCTGTCGACCTCGGTGGCCGGGATAGTGGCGGCGAGCTGCGCAACGGCCGACTGCAGCGTCTGCGCGTTGCTGTCACAGTCGCTCCAGCAGTTATGGCCCTCCGGCGCGAGGCGCTGTACCACGCGCGAGCGGGCCGGCGAGATGAGGTCCACCTTGCCGCGCAGCGCGGCGTAGGCGATCTCCACATCGGCGCTGGCGAAGTAGGGCACCTGCGGAATGACCGCCGTATCCGAGTGGCAGTCTTCGCAGTAGCGCGCCAGCAGCTCGAGCAACTGTCCGTTGGCGAGCAGGTCGGCGCCCAGCGCCTGTGCCTCGGCGTAGCCCGGCGGCAGCACCCGCGTTGCCGCGGGCTGGTAGGGCCGCCGCGGCGTAAGATTGATGGTCTGCGTGGAGTCGCCAGCGGCGTCTGCCCAGCGCTCGATATAGCCGGCAATGGTCGCGGCGCAGGTCGCGGCCTGCGGCGCGGCGAGCCAGCAGTTGTGGCCGTTGGCCACGCGGCTCACGGCGGCGGAGGAGGCCGGGTCCTGCAGGTTTACGATCGTCTTCGCGTGCTGCCACGCCTGGTTGACGTTGCCCTGGTCGACGAAGGCGGGCGTACCCGACTTGCCCGGCGTGTGGCATTCGCCGCAGCGGGTGTCATCCACCAGTGGGTCGTAGAATGCGAGCTTGAAGCTCTGTATCTCGTCGGTTGCCGGCGCGGGGCCGCTGTAGACGAAGCCGCCGCCACCGGTGCCGCCCTGTTCGGGATTGACTTCGCGCTCGCTGCCGCCCCCGCCGCTGCCGCCGCTGCAGGCCGACAGGGCAAGGCTCAGCGCCAGTGCAACGAGCAGGTTGGTTTTCGAAAGTGTCCGGGTCATGGTCGTGGCACCCCCCTACAAGTGGCTGGCGCAGTGCGCCGCCACCCCTGCGAAGATGCGCTTCATGTTGCGGCCGGCGTGAAACTGCGCCACGAGGTCGCCCACGGCGGCGGCGTCCGGCGTGCCGTCGAGGGGATCACGCAGGCAGATGGCGCGGAACGCTTTCTTGACCTGGCACTGGGCGAAGGCCTCGGTATCCGCCAGCTCGCTGCCCAGCGAGGCCGCGCCGTCGCCTTCGGCGTAGGCCGGGTCCCGCGCCATGTCCACGCTGCCGCTGTTGCCCGCCGCGGCGCGCCAGCCGATGCGCCCGCTGTTGTCGCCGAGGCGCCAGTAGTTGGTCCAGTGATCGTTGGTGGTGACGTAGCCGGGGGCGAACGTGGCCGCGTTGATGAGGTACTTGCCCTGCACGCTGCCCGGCGTGTAGACCAGGCTGCCGAGGTCCTTGCGCTGCTCGAGCTCGAGCCCCGGCGCCGCATCCTCGTCGGGATAGGGAAAATCGTAGTAGGCGAAGGCCTGCGCCAGTGGATCCATGCCCGCGTGGCAGCTCACGCACTGGTTCAGGAACAGCAGGCTGTCGCCGCCCGGGCTGCGCGAGACATCCTGGCGGATGCGGTCGCTGGGCGCCGCCTCGTCCTTGAGCTGCTCGAGGTCCATGCACAGGTGGTTGAGCAGGGTGAAGCGCAGCATCGCCCGGTTGGTGCCGTCGACGAAAAAGGCCCTGGCAGCCGCGCGGCTGGTCATGACGCCGGCAACCGCTTCGGCGGGCAGGCTGGTGACACTGCTCTGCAGGTCCTGCACCAGCACGGCGGGGTCGCCGAGATTGGCGCCGGAGGATTCGAGGAACGCGTAGTGGTCGTTGTCATCCATGCGGTAGGGCGGGATGCCGGCCACGTTGCCGCGGTAGAGGATGTCCGCCGACAGTAGTTGCCGGAAGTCGATCTCGTCGCGCACGATGCCCACGACCGTGGCGCTGTAATCGTTGAGCGGCGCGAACACGTCCTGCGCCTCGTTGGTCCACGGGCTGGCCCAGTTTTTCAGCGTGACCGTGTAGAAGTCGCCCGTCGCCGGTATGCCGGGTGCGCCGTCTATGGCGTAAAGGGCGGCGGCGACCAGGCCTTCGGCACTGATCGCCGCCTCCATGGCACCCAGCATGGCGTCACTCGGAGGGACGCCCGTGAGACGGTCGTGCATGCGCCGGGCCTGTTCCCGGGGTCCGGCCTGACAGGTCAGCGAGACGGCGAGGCTCAGCGCAACTGTGATTATGAAACTTCTTACCATTCTCCTGCATCCGATTGTCGAGGGTCGGTTTTGGGAAACGGTGTGCCAGTTTTCCTGGTAGTTGCGGGGATGATGAAACTGCTTCCAGGTATGGTGCCGTAATCACGCGGTGCCAGAAAACCGCGTGGATTGTTGAACCCATTCGCTGTCCAGCTTTGCAAAGCCCGGTGCCCGATGGCAAGGGCCTGCCGGTAAAAGCGGGAATTTTAACGAATTCCGTTCCGGGGGCCGTGCCCGCTGGCAACAGGCGCGCGGGGCGGATAGCAAACAGGATATAGCGGCGCAAGGAATTTCCGCGCTTTTCTCGATTTTCTCCAGTCTTGGCAATTTGCCCTATTTTGCCGGCGCGCCCTTGTAGGAGCCGGAGCCCCCCTGTCAATCTAGCGCTGGTATGAAAGGCATATCCCAGCGAAAAAATGCAATGCGATGCCACCCGGGACTGCTGCTGGCGGCGCTCCTGGCCGGCTGCGGTGGCGGTGGCAGCGGCGAGATTTCGGTGGCCAGCGGCGAACAGGGGGAGGACCCCGTCGTGCTGGAGATACCGGTCGCCTATATCCGGCGGCCGCTGCCGGAAGCGCCCGGCGACCTGCGCGACCCGCTGCAGTTCAACCCGGGCGCACAGCTGTACGTGCGCGAACGCTCCGCTACCAGTGCGGACGAGATCGACGTCACCGCGCAGATTGCCGCGATCGTGGCCGAGGAGGAGGGGGTTGCCGCGGACCAGGTGGCCCTGGATATAAAGGATATCGAGAGCTCCTATGACGGCTCGACGCTGCTGTTCGCCGTGCGCGCCGTGCCGGAGCCGGTCGATGCCAATCTCGAGGCGACCACATGGAACCTGTGGACCTACGATATCGAACAGGCACAGGCGAGCTATCTCATCCCGTCGCGCATCAAGCGCAACGAGGGCGTGGAGGCGGGCGGCGGACATGACATCGCGCCCTACTTCCTGCCGGATGACCGCATCGTGTTCAGTTCCACGCGCCAGGTGGCGAACCAGGGCAGGCAGCTCAACGAGGGGCGCATTCAGCTGTTCGCTGGCCTCGACGAGGACCGCCGCAACCCGGCGGCGGTACTGCACGTTTACGACCCGCAGCTGCGGGACGAAGAATTCCGGCAGATTTCCTTCAACATCAGTCACGACCTCGACCCGGTGGTGTTGTCCAGCGGCGAGATCCTGTTCAGCCGCTGGAACAACACCGCCACCGACCACGTCAGCCTGTACCGCATCGACGCGACGGGCTTCGCCCTGTCGCCGGTGTACGGCTTCAACAGCCAGAACAGCGGCACCGGGGGCAGCCGGGTCGCCTACACCCAGCCGCGCGAGCTGGACGACGGCCGGCTTGCCAGCGTGCTGCGGCCCTTTGCGTCCACCACGTTCGGCGGCAATATCGTGTTGATTGACGGCGCGGGATACTCGGACGTGGGGCAGCCTGTCTGGGGTGGCACGGGCGCGGCGGGCAGCGCCCAGGAGCCGCTGACCATGACGGAGATTCGCACCGATGGCCTTGTCTCCAGCGGCGGCCAGTTCGGCTCGGTGTACGCGCTGCGCGACGGTTCGCAGCGGCTGCTGGTCACCTGGAGCGATTGCCGGGTGGTGGATGAAGACAGCGGCCGCTTCCTGCCCTGCACCCTGCAGCCGGACAACGATGTGGCGGCGCCGCCGATTTACGGCGCATGGATTTACAACCCGGTCGAGGGCACCCAGCGGCCGGTCGTGATTCCCCGGGAGGGCAGCATGGTGAGCGAGATCGTCGCGGCGGAGCCGCGTGACTTCCCCGCCGTGGCGTTCCTGCCGGACGATTTCAACGCCGAGCTGGCGGCACAGGACAGCGGGCAGGTGTTCATCGACAGCGTCTACGACCTGGATGGTCAGGATAACTCGCCGCTGGGTATCGCGGCGCACGCACAACCCGGCAGCATGGCGCACGCCAGTCGCCCGGCGCGTTTCCTGCGCCTGTTGCAGCCGGTACCGATCCCCGACCGCGATGTCTTCGAAATACCGGGCTACGCGGCCGGCGTCAGCGGCGGCGCGGGATTCCTGGAAATTCTAGGCTATGTGCCGGTGGAGCCCGACGGTTCGGTGGCCATGGTGCTGCCCGCCAATCGCCCGTTCACGTTCGAGGTGCTCGACGCCAACGCGCGGCGCATTGGTGCACGGCACAACTACTGGCTGCAGTTGGGGGCGGGCGAGAGCCTGCGCTGCACGGGGTGCCACGACCGTTCCTCCACGCTCCCCCACGGGCGACT
>JAWVYG010000323.1:0-4516 GCA_033722815.1 Halioglobus sp. | reverse complement strand
GGCCTCGAGGCCGGTGGCGCGATTGGGCTGCCGCTGTTCTTTGGCAAGGCGCTGGGTGTGGCATTCTACCTCGTGGGCTTTGCAGAGACCCTGCGCATCTATTTGCCCGATCTCCCGGTGCCGTTGATTGCCACGGCCAGCCTGCTGGTCATCACCGCTCTAGCCATGCTGTCGGCGCGGGTTGCCGCCCGCAGCCAGCTGCCCGTATTTGCCATGATTGTCGTCAGCCTGCTCGGCCTGGCCCTTGGAGGTCCGCCGGCAGAAGGCTTCGCGGTGCCGGTCGATGCCCCGCAGCCTGTGACATTCTGGGTTGCCTTCGCAGTCTTTTTCCCCGCGGTGACCGGCATCGAAGCCGGGGTTGGCTTGTCCGGTGATCTCAAAAAGCCGGGGCGGGCGCTACCGCTGGGCACTATCGGTGCCATCCTCACCAGCTACCTCGTGTACATGGCCGTGCCCATGCTGCTATTGGCCTGGGTGCCCGCGGCCGTGCTGCGCAGTGACCCCCTGGTGATGCGGGAGGTGATGCCCTATGGAGTTTTGTTCGACCTGGGCATCTGGGGTGCAGCCCTCTCCAGTGCCCTGATCAGCCTGCTGGCGGCGCCCAGGACCCTGCAGCAACTGGCACGGGACAGAATCGTGCCGCATTTCCTCGGCCGCGGTTCCCCCGTGGATGATTCTCCCAGGCTGGCAACGCTTTTGACCTTCGCCATCGCCCTGGCCGCCATCTGGCTGGGAGGTCTCAATGACCTGGCAAAGGCGCTGAGCATGTTTTTCCTGACGACCTACGGATTGCTGAACCTGGCGGCGGGGCTCGAGGCCTTCATCGACAACCCGAGTTGGCGCCCGGTGTTCAGGGTGAAATGGTGGATCTGCATGGCAGGCGCCATCGCCAGTTTTGCAGTGATGCTCCTGTTGAACGCCGTCGCCGCGGTGGCCGCTCTCGGCATTGGTATTGCTATCTATCTCTGGCTCTACAAGCGGCATTTGAACCGCAGCTGGCAGGACATTCGCACCAGTTTCTGGCAGTTCCTTTTCAGGGTGCTGCTCTACAGGCTGCGCCGCTACGAGGCGGACGTGCGCAACTGGAGACCCAACCTGCTGGTCTTTACCGGCGCGCCAACCAGGCGCTGGTACCTGGTCAGGCTGGCAGATGCCCTGTCGCAGAACCGGGGCATCCTGACCATCGCGCTGGTGGTGAGGGAAGAGGAGTCCGAAGACCACCTGAAACTGCTGGAGCAAAGTGTCAACGAGCAATTTGTCGAGCAACAGCTGATGGCGCTTACCCGCGTATATCGCAGTGACAACGTAATGAACGGGATGAGGGACCTGATCCGGCATTATGGCCTGGGTCCAATCCGCCCCAACACGGTGCTGTTGGGCCACAGCCTGGACTTCAGTCACGAGCGAGATTTTACCGATCTTATCGCACATGCCTGTGAGGAGGGACAGAATGTCATCCTCGCGCATGAGTGCCCGGAGGTCGAGAGCCACTCCCACAGGCTCGATATCTGGTGGAATGGCGACAAGGACTACCTGGGCTTCATGCTCGCTACTGCTTACCTGATGCAGCGCAGCGACGCCTGGTCGGAGATCGACATTCGCATCAACACCTTTGTGGAAACGGATGGCAACCCCGGGCAATTTTCCGACAACCTGGAAGCTATGCTGGCCAACGACCGCATCGACGCTGAAGTGTCCGTGTGGCCGTTGGATGAAACTGTCGATATTTACGCCGAGATCGGGCGACTGTCAGCAAGCGCTGAGGTGGTGGTGATGGGAATGACGCCACCGCAGGCTCATGAGACCCCGGAAGCCTACGAACGCTACTGCGGTGAAATGATTGAGCGGTTGCCTAAAGTGCCACTGGCGATTCATGTGCTGCCGGCAGAGGACCTGCCCTTCTTCGACCTGTTTCGATGAACTGTGACACCCTACCGACATCGTTACTTTTGTCCCCGGCGGCCGGCGATACCGAACAAAGTGCAGCTCATGTGTCCAGTCTGCAGCAGACTTTCTTCCTCGATTGTTTCCCTCCTCTATACTCAATACAAAAGAACAATTTTCAGCCATATTCTAAAACAGGCAACAACCGCTGCCGGCTCAAGCATTCAACCATCAACCAGGCAATAGGAAAGACAGGCAGCAAACGGAAATCTACGCCATAATCCGACGACAAGGGTGGGTCCGTATTAAATGCAAGTCCCGGGTCATTTTTAACTGCAAATCGACAGAATAGTCCATGAAAGCGTCTGACCTCCTGGTCCAGGCCCTCAAGGCAGAGGGCGTCAAGTACGTGTTCGCCATCCCCGGGGAGGAAAATCTTGACCTCCTGGAATCGCTGCGTCATTCCGGCATTCGTCTGGTGCTCGTCCGGCACGAACAGGCCGCCGGATTCATGGCCGCCACCTACGGACGGCTGACCGGCGAGGTCGGCGTCTGTCTGGCGACGCTGGGCCCGGGGGCCACCAACCTCGTCACGTCGGCCGCCTACGCGCAACTCGGTGCCATGCCGATGCTCATGATTACAGGGCAAAAGCCGATCAAGTCCAGCAAGCAGGGCAGGTTCCAGGTCATCGACGTGGTGGACATGATGCGTCCCATTACCAAGTACTCCGTCCAGATCGTGAGTGGCGACAGGGTCCCCTCCGTGGTCAGGGAGGCGTTTCGCATGGCCCATGACGAACGCCCGGGCGCCACACACATCGAGTTGCCCGAGGATATCGCGGCGGAGGACAGCGACAGCCCGGTGTTGCAACCCGGCACATCGCGCCGCCCTGTCGCTGAAAGCAAGGCGATCGATCTTGCAGTGTCGGTCATCGAAGCCGCTGCTGAACCGTTGTTGCTGGTTGGGGCGGGCGCCAATCGCAAGCAGACCGCGCGAATGCTGCGGGCGTTCATCGACAAGACCGCGATACCTTTTGTGACAACACAGATGGGCAAGGGCGTGATCGATGACAATCACCCGCTGCACGTGGGGAACGCCGCGTTGTCGGGTGGAGATTTCGTGCACCGTGCCATCGAGCGGGCCGACCTTATTGTCAACGTGGGTCATGATGTCGTGGAGAAGCCCCCTTTCTTCATGGCGGGCGACGCGCAGAAGGTCGTACATGTGAACTTCGATCGCGCTGCTGTCGACCCCGTCTACTTCCCCCAGCTGGAGGTGGTGGGTGATATCGCCAACAGCCTGTGGCAGCTCAAGGAGAAGATAAATCCCGGTGAATACTGGACGTCCGGCTTTCACCGCAAAGTGCGAGAAGCTTTTGCCAGTCACAAACGCGAGTATGAGAACGATGAGCGTTTCCCGATCCTGCCGGAGCGGCTTGTGAGTGAGGTCCGCGAGGCCATGCCTGAAGACGGTATCGTGACGCTGGATAACGGCATGTACAAGATCTGGTTCGCACGCAACTATCCCGCCTCACAGCCGAACACGCTGCTGCTGGATAACGCGCTGGGGACTATGGGTGCAGGCCTGCCCTCGGCGATAACCGCCAGGCTGGTGCACCCGGAGCGCCGCGTGCTGAGTGTCTGCGGTGACGGCGGTTTTATGATGAATAGCCAGGAGCTCGAAACCGCCGTACGCCTTGGTCTCGATCTTGTGGTAGTTGTCCTGCGGGACAACGCTTATGGCATGATCAAGTGGAAGCAGACCCAGATGGGGTTTGATGAGTACGGGTTGGATTTCGGCAATCCCGATTTCGTTGCGTATGCTGAAAGCTACGGGGCCAGAGGTGTGCGGGTCGGTTCGGCCGCGGAGTTGGGCAGCACGATGCGTGAGTGCCTTGCGTCGGACGGTGTGCACGTGATCGATTGCCCGATCGATTATAGTTTATGTTACAGGACGCTCAATGAGGAGATCCCGGGGTTGAGCGCCGAGCTGCGCTAAAGTGCGACAGATGGTCGGGTAGGAACGTACGGCACCGGGACGGCGCGACGGGTAGCAGAGGCGCTTACGCCGCGTCGAGGTTGCCCTGCAGGAGGATGGCGTCGCCATGACGAGACGTCAGCATCGCAATGAGCTGGGGTTGTCGCTGGGGCTCGCAATCGACGATGATCATGAATTCACCGCGCTCGATCCTGTGGCGATAATCGTCGACATCCTGGTTGGGTACGCTTACGCCCACCAGTGTACTGAACCAGGTTCCCAGCGCGGTGGCCAGCGCAGTCCCGGCCAGGACGGCGCCGCCGCTGAGCGTGAGTGCTGCAGGGAGTGCGGTCACGGCCACGGCACCGCCCAGTAGGCCGTTGGCGCTGCCGGTGGCAGCGCCGCGCTTTGCGGCGTCTACGATATCACTGCGGTGCGTGATATCCGCCTCCGGGAGCGATCCCAGCGATGCCTCCTCATGCGCTATCACGTGGAGATCGCTGTCAGGAATCCCGAACTCCTTGAGGTCGGAAATGATGCGTTGCGTAGCCGCGAGGTCGCTGGCAAAGAAAAACTGGCGTTCTTTCATAGTGTCTGCTGTCGTGCCTTGTGAAGCGTGTTAAGTCAATGGCGTAGGGAGAGTGCGGGGGCGCT